>JAGHAW010000188.1 GCA_021161305.1 Sulfurimonas sp. | reverse complement strand
CACCTAATGGAGCATCATGATGAGTACAATCTTGTTCAAGAGCCTTACTACTTTAAACTTGCAGGGTTAAAATTTAAACTAATGCACCAGCCATTTTATATGGCACCGGATGCAGATGTACTTATCTACGGACATACGCACTATTTTGATTGTGAGCTTCAAAATGGTACACTATTTTTAAACTCCGGTGAGATTTGTGCCAGAAAAAAACCTATATCTGAGTGTGCAATGCTAGAAGTTTTAGAAAATAAATTTTTAGTTACCCACTACACAAAAAAAGAAGACGAAACTAAATTTAAGAGCAAAAAATTTCAATACAAAAGAGAAAAATAGATGAATAAAGAGATTTTTTTATGTTCTATCTGTAATATAAACAGTGGAACATGTAATGAAGATTGTAAATTTTGTTCTCAAAGCGTAAGATATAAGGCTGATATAGAGCGATATAAACAAAAACCTATGGATGAGATTTTAAAAGAGGCTATTGCAGCAAAAGAGAGCGGTGCTTTGGGTTTTTGTTTGGTAACATCCAACAAAGGAATTGATGAGAAAATTCTTAACTTTGTCTGTTCTATTGCAGAGATTTTAACAAAAGAAGTTCCACAACTTAGACTTATAGCGTGTAACGGTACGGCAACACTTGAGCAACTTCTAACTTTAAAAGCTTCTGGTATAAAAGCATATAATCACAACTTGGAAACATCAGAAGCTTTTTACCCTCAAATCTGTACAACACATCCATGGAGCCAAAGATATAAGACTTGCCAAAATGTAAATGAAGCTGGACTCTCTCTTTTAACCGGTGGGATTTTTGGACTTGGAGAATCTCAAGAAGATAGAATCTCTATGCTAAACTCTATCTCATCTCTAAATCCTGCATCAGTACCAATCAACTTCTATCATCATAATGAAGCACTGGAATTAGAACCAAATCCTCTTACTGCAGATGAAGCATTAAAACTAATAAAACTAACAAGAGAGAGATTGCCAAATGCCCAGAGGATTATGGTTGCAGGTGGAAGAGAGTTGATGTTTGGAGATAGACAGAGCGAGATTTTTTCTTACGGAGCAAACTCCATAGTCATAGGAAATTACCTGACAACAAAAGGTAGAGTTATGAGTAAAGATTTAGATATGCTACAATCTCTAAATCTAACAGTAGCAAAACAAGTAAAAAACTAGGAAATTCACATGAGTGATAATGTTGTTTTAATCATTACAATCTCTCTTATCATTATATTTTCCCCATTTTTTGCAAAACTACTAAAACTGCCTACTACCCCCATAGAGATTATCTTGGGTTCTATTCTTGGATATATCGGTTTTTTACATGAAGAACATCTTTTTGGAATAGTTGCAGAACTTGGTTTTCTCTACTTGATGTTTATCGCAGGAACTGAGATTAACCTCAAAAAAGTTCTTAAAACTCCAAAAACATTGATGAAACGAGTTGTATTTTACCTAATCTTTTTATATATGTGTTCCATTAGTTTTTCTCTCTATTTTGAACTTGGGAAAATCTTTATGGTACTTCTACCTCTTATCTCCGTTGGTCTTGTGGCAGCTCTGGCAAAAGAGTATGGAAAAACTCCATGGCTTGAGATTTCTATGACAGCTGGTGGTATTGGAGAAGTTGTAAGTATCGGCTTTTTAACACTTACATCAGCAGCACTTAGTTCAGGCTTTGGTCTAAATCTGCTAAAAACCATCTTTGCTCTTATGTTATTTTTAGTTTTCATGCTTCTTCTTTTTAGGGCTATCCAACTACTATTTTGGTGGTTTCCAAAAGTTTCACTTCTTCTTATGCCACACGAAGACAACAAAGAACAAGATATAAGACTCTCGATGGGTATCTTTTTTCTACTTGTTGGAGCAATGCTCTACTTAGAACTTGAACTTGCCTTTGGAGCATTTTTAGCTGGTATCTTTATACCTACATTTTTTGAGCATAAACATGAACTGCCAGAAAAATTGGCATCTTACGGATTCGGTTTTTTAATCCCTATATTTTTTATTCATATTGGAAGTTCATTTGATCTAAATGCCCTCTCAATGGATGGTCTGATATATAAAGCTTTTTTAATAGCTATGGTCATGATAGTTATGAGAGTAGTTGCCTCTCTTGTTTTTATAAAAACACTAGGGGTTATAGACTCTATCCTGATGGGGCTTAGTCACTCTATGCCTCTGACGCTACTTATCGCAATGGCAACACTCGCCTTTAGTGCAAACTCTATCGACACGCTTCACTACTACGCTTTTATTTTGGCTGCACTTATTCAGGTTATCAGTGTGATGATTACCATAAAACTTATAAACAACTATAAGCTGAAAAAAGAAAAAAAAGAAACTTTGGTATAATAAGTAAATCGAAAAGGAGTTATAGATGTCTCGTTCTGTTTTACTGCAACTTGCTCGTGATTCCATTGCTGAAGTTTTTGAGGCACAAAGAACCATAGACAAAAATGCTCTTTTAAACCAACATCCGCTTTTAAATGAAAAAATTGTAACAACGGTAAATCTTTATATAAACAATGAACTAAGAGGTTCATCTAAAACTATATCTGCTTCAGACTCTCTGCTTGAAGATATAGTAAGAAATGCTAAAAAATCAGCTTTTGAAGATAAAAACTTTACTCCACTAACAACTTCGGAGTATTTGAGTTGTGAAATAGAACTACTGCTTACAACACCAGATGGTGTTATAAGTGAAAAAGACCCAGCTATTTTAAAATAGCTAAATCTTTTAGTTTAAATCTGGTTTTGGAGTTTTATCTGTAGAAACTGGAAGCTGTGGAACAATTATATCTGTTTTTCTGCCATCAAGTGCTTTTAAGAACTCTTCTATAGAAGCAGCTTCTTTATCTGTGATTTTAGATCCAAGTTGGATACGACCCATCTCAACAATAGCCTCTTTTAGACTCCAAATTTTACCATTATGAAAATATGGTGCAGTTTGAGTAACATTTCTAAGAGTTGATACTTTTACCATACCGTTTGCATCACCTTTAAAGTCACCTACATTTTGGTACTTATATGTTCCTGTAATATTAAAAGCGTTCATGCTTTGACCAAGAGCTATACCATTATGACAAGATGCACAACCTTTATCTATAAAAGTTTTAAGACCCTCTTTTTGAGCAGAAGTCATAGCTTTATCATCGCCATTTAAGTAGTCATCAAAAACAGATGGAGTGACTAAAGTTCTCTCAAACAGACCGATAGTATCAGCGATTTTTTCAAAAGTTATCTTTACATCTTTTCCATAAGCTTTTTTAAACTCTGCTACATATGGAGGCATTGATGTTACTACTGTTTGAACATGTTCTTTTGTAGCTGACATCTCTGGAGCAGCTTGCATAGGACCCTGTGCTTGAGCTTCTAAGTCTGGATCTCTACCATCCCAAAACTGAGCATCAAAAAAGACTGCATTGTAAACAGTCGGTGAGTTTAAGTGATGAGGATTAGCTGTCCACTTATGACCTATCGCTGCACCTACACCATCATCTCCACCTTCAGCCAAGTTATGGCATGTATTACAACTAATAAGACCACTTTTTGATAGTCTTGGATCAAAATATAGTTTTTTACCAAGTTCTACTTTTTCATCAGTAATATGGTTCTTTGGATTGTCGATTAGTTTCATAAGTTCAACTTTTGAACTAGGGATAGGTTTAAGACCTGCTTCTTTTGCTGTCTCTACCAAACTTGCTGCACTAAGCGTCGCTGTAGCTAATGCTACACAGATTAAAGTTTTCATTCTTCTGCCTTTTTATTGATAAAAGAATTATATCTACTAGAAGCTTAAAAGATATTAATTATCTTCTAACAAATAGTATCTTTACTTATTACTTATTACTTATAAAAATTACTATATAATTCTAAAATGTATTATGTAATTAAAAGAGATTTAACCCATCCTCTCAAATGTTTTATGGGTTTTCAAGTGCCTAAGTATATAGCCTCAAAAAATAGTGACAGTGTGATTTTTGAGTTTAACAAAGATGGTAAGGCTCAAAGAAAATGGATTGCAAAAGAAGATATAGTTCTGCTTACAGACGATAAAGAGTTTTTTATAAAGACTATGAATCAGTTTAAAGAAGTTGAGCAAACTCAACAAAAACTTGTCGATTCAGCCCAAAACAGACTAAACCAAAGTGTTAAAACATTTACCCAAGAAGTTAATAACGAATTAGATAAATTTTATAAAAATAAAAATTCAGGCAATATTCCGTGCATTTTAAATAGTTTGTAATTTGATATAGATTTTACTCATCAGTGGAGTTTGAACTTCACCGATTTTTGCCTCTTTAACAATATATCCACATAGAGTTTCTAGTTCTGTTTGTTTTTTATTTTGAAAATCCAAATACATTGAAGTTGAAGAATCGTAAGGCACTTTAGAAGCAACATCCAAAGCTTTTTCTACCTCATCAAATATCTCAATACCTTTGGCTCTGGCAACTGAAGCTATCTCTTTTAAAAGAGTCTCTGCTTCATTAAAATGATTTTCATAGATATAGCCTATACTTTTATCATAATAACTCGTCAGTGTTGCAAAAGCAGAGATAAAAATAAACTTTTTCCAAATAGCGGTTTTTATATCATCCGGAGTTTTTGTGCGAAGTTTTGCCTCATCAAAAATCTGAGAAAGCAGCTTAGTTGAGTCTGCTTCCCCACCAAAAACAGCTGCAAAGACTTTACCTTTTTTACGAATAACTCCAGCTTTTTCAATGTGAGAAAGTATATAAATACAACCATCAAGAACATGAGAATCAGTTAGTTTTCTAAGTTCATCTC
The DNA here is from genome assembly GCA_021161305.1 of Sulfurimonas sp. GTDB lineage: Bacteria > Campylobacterota > Campylobacteria > Campylobacterales > Sulfurimonadaceae > Sulfurimonas. The sequence goes on along the minus strand of JAGHAW010000188.1, from coordinate 27,971 downwards.
CATTTGATACACCGTTAGAAAAGCTTATTAGAACACTATTTGAATCTATATGCTGAGATATAGCCTCATAAGAACTTTTTAAATCATAACTCTTTACACAAAACAGCACTACATCAAAATAGCCATCAGCCTCACTCAACTCTCTTGCATCAATTTTCACATACCAAGAACTACTATCTTCAACAATTTTAAGACCACTCTTTTTTATCTCATCAAGATGTTTACCTCTTGCAAAACCGACAACCTCATTAGAAGTTTTAGCCAAAGACGCCCCAATATAACCACCAACTCCACCAAGACCTACAACTGCTACTCTCATATCTACCACCTTTTATTAGAAGTATTATATAATACGATTACAAAAAGGGAAGTCATGCCACGCATAGATAGTGAAAAATTTTATACTTCTGCCATAGAGGTACATGGAACAACTGCCAAAGGGGTAAACTGGGCTTCTAAAGAAAATCAAGAGATTAGGTTTGATATTCTTTTAGAGATGTTACCAAAAGATTTAAGTCCTTTTTCTATCGTAGATGCCGGATGTGGTTTTGGTGACCTCTACACCTATATGCAAAAAAAGAAAAAATTTCCAAAAGAGTATATCGGTATAGATTCCCTCATAGATATGTACTCCATAGCTTCAGACAGAACAGGCTGTGAGATTATCATTGCAGATATTTGCAAAGATGAGCTTCCACAAGCCGATTATTATATATGCAGTGGTGCTATGAATGTACTAGAGAATTTTGAAACTCATCAATTTATAAGAAACTGTTTTATGTCCTGTGAAAAGGGTTTTATATTTAATATTCTTCATGGGCAGAGAGATAGTGAAACATATAACTATATTTCCACATGCCAACTAAAAAAAATTGCAAAAAATTTAGGTATTACAAAAGTAGAATTCAAAGATGGATACCTTGAAGATGACATTACGGTAGGATTCTTTAGATAATGTGTGGTATTTTTGGAATTATCGGAGAGTATGACGAGACAAAAGCAAAAAAAGCCTTATCACTTCTTGCCCATAGAGGTCCTGATTATTGTGGTATCACTCAGAGTGAGAATCTATTTTTCGCACATCAGCGACTTAGCATACAGGATACTCATGAGCGTTCACATCAACCTCTTAAATATAATAAGATTCTACTCTCATTTAATGGAGAGATTTACAATTTCAAAGAGTTAAGAGAAGAGCTAAATTTCGATTTTAAAACAAACAGTGATTCTGAAGTTATTATTGCTTCTTACCTGAAATGGGGAATTGATTTTGTGCAACATCTTCGTGGAATGTTTGCTATTGCCATAGTAGATTCTGATACTCTCTACCTCTTTCGTGACAGACTTGGTAAAAAACCACTCTTTTATCTAGATGGCAGTAGTTTTATTTTTAGCTCCGAGATAAAAGCACTTACTCTATTTTTAAACAAACGAGAGTTAAACAATGATGCTCTTATGAGTTACCTCTCTTTTTTAGCTCCAACTCCTCCACATACATTTTTTAGAGGGATAAACAAACTCTCTGCTGGGGAATATCTGATATTTAAAGATTCACAAGTTAGCGTAAAAAGATACTTTGACCTGCTAGATACCAAACCAAATATCATCACAAATAGAAATGAAGCTATTCACTCTCTTGAGGAACTACTAGAAGAGTCTATAAATATGCGTCTAAATGCTGATGTACCCATGGCATCACTTCTCTCAGGAGGCATTGACAGTGCAACTCTAAATGTTTATGCACTAAAACAGGGAATAAATCTACCCACTTACACTTTGGGCTATAAAGAGTTTGCAAAATATGATGAGCGGGAAAATGCAAAAAAAAGTGCTGAGTTTTTAGGTCTGAAAAACACTCAAGTTGAGATAGACCAAGATGATTTTATCTTGGCATCTGAGAATGTTCTTGATACTCTTGATGAACCACTAAATGACCCAGCAGCAATTCCTCTCTATCTGCTTTTTGATAAAATCAAAAAAGATGGATACAAAGTAGTTCTTAGTGGAGAGGGAAGTGATGAGCTATTTTTAGGTTATAGACAATATTTTGAATATCTTGACATTGAGCAGGCTTCAAACTTAGTCCACAAAAACTGGCTAAAAAGATACTTTCATTCAAACTTCTCTATGAATCGTGAGTGGGAGTGGTATAAACGAATCTTTGATGATACTCTGCTCTTTCGCACCTCTGGCGATAAATTTACAGACCTTCAAAAAAACAACCTAATGAGAAGAAATGTAAAAGACAACGAATCGTTAAAATATCTAAAACCGTACAGAGATAGATTTGAATCCTCATCTCACAGCGATGAGAGTATCTGGTATAGCTATATAGACTTAAACCTCTTTCAAGCCGAGCATTTTTTAACTAAACTCGACCGTGTAAGTATGGCTCACTCTATAGAATCGCGAACACCATTTTTAGACCATAAGTTAGCAGAAAAAATCTTCCAGATTGCTCCGCACTTAAGATATGAAGATGGCGTTACAAAATCACTTCTAAAAGAGATAATGAAACCCCATCTAAGTCAAGAAATTTTAACAAGAAAGAAAAAAGGCTTTTCAAATCCATATATGGAATATCTAATTAATAGTAAAAAAATAGAGTTGATAAAAGAGGTAAATGAGCAGACTGGAATATTTAAAAGAGCCGAACTTGACGAATATATACAACAAGCCTCAAAAGGAAGTTTTAAACATCATGTCTGGGGACTCTACGCTTTAAGCGTTTGGCTTAAAAAGTGGATGTTATAATTTTTCTTGCAGTTAAAAATAGATAATCTTTTCCTGTAATAGTCACTCTATACTTTTTTTGTTGAAGATACTTTTTACAAAAATGTATATCCTTTAGAACTAAACTCATCTCAGCAAAAGCATAGTTAGGAGCTTTTGCACCATATATCATCTCCCCGTCAATCCATCTGCAATTTGGAAAACCAAGTATTATTGCTCCATTTTGTTCCAAATAATTTTGATATAAATTCATAAACATTTCATTAAATTTTATATTTGAACTTTGCAGAGTTCCTATGGAAATAATCAAATCGAATCTTCCCAAGTTCAACTCTTGAAGTTTGTTAATATCGTGACATATAAAGCTGCTTTTAGTATGTGAAAATTGCCCCGTGGCATACTCTATAGCCGATTGTGAATAATCAACTCCCACAAACTCTTTTGCCACAAACTCATCACACCCAAGCATCTCTTTTATAACTCTAAACTCATCACCTTTGTTTATACCAAGATTTAAAATCCTCTTTCTACCTTGGATATTTATAAATTTCAATGCTTCTCGGTAGTGATAGAGAAAAGTGAATTGTGCCGTTTTATCCAGAAGAAAAAACTCACTATCAACACCATATTTTTCATTAGAATTTTTACTTTTATGAAAAGAAGAGTCTAAGTTTAGTTTTTTAAATCTTAAGATGACAGATTCTTTTAGAGTAACTGGAGTAAGCATTTTCATAAAAAAAAGCTGAGCCAAATCAACAAAAGCTTTATAACCAAATCTTTCAATATCAGATTCTAAAAACTCTATCTCAATAGTCTCTCCATCATCAAAAGTTCTTTTTTCAAACCACTCAATTATCTCAAAAGATTTTTTATTTTTTAAATCTACAAGCATTTTTACTCTACAGTGTTATAAGAACGGTCACCTGCATCACCCAAACCAGGAATGATAAACTTATCATCATTTAGTTTTTCATCGATTTGTGCTATATAAATATCAACCTCAGGATAAGTAGAATTAACTACACCCAAGCCCTCTGGTGAAGCTATAATATTGAGAGTAACAATCTTTTGCGGTTCTTTTGTTTTAATAACCTTTATCGCGTCAACCATTGAGTAGCCTGTTGCAACCATGGGATCTACCAAAAGTACTGTTTTACCCTTGCAATCAGGAAGCCTGTCATAGTAAAGTACACTTCTGTGTGTAGTTTCATCTCTCTTCATTGCCAAAAATCCTGCTGATGACTCAGGCAAAAGTTCTATTACACTATCTAGCATAGGCATTCCAGCTCTTAAAACTGTTGCAACTACTATATTTTTTTCATCAATCGCACTAAAATCTCTTCTGCCTTTCCAAGTTGTTATGCTTTTTTGTACCAAAGGTATCTCTTTTAAAGCTTCATAAACCAGTTGCTTTGTTACTTCTACAATAGCATGTCTAAAACGAATAGCATCGCTTCTTTGATCTCTCAAATGTGTTATGAGTGTCTTAGTAAGAGGGTTTGAAAGCTCATAAATCATCTTTAATTCCCACTCATTAAAATAAGTTCTAAAGAACCACTTACATAGTTTGCTAAGAAAGCTAAATCTTGTAAATCTTTATCATCAAAATTGCCACGACTCTTGTTTAGAAGTTGAATAACCCCAATAACTTCTCTTTTTGAGTTATATATTGGGGTTGTGATTATATTTTGAGTTACATAACCACTTTTTTTATCTATATTTGGTAAAAATCTGGGGTCATCATAGGGTGAATTTACAAGTTGAGGTTTACTCTTCATATAGGTATCCCCAACAATTCCAGAATCAAGAGAAATAACAATACGACCTATACCATCACTAAGTTTTGTCCAAAGCATCTTATCTTCTACATCAACTATAAAAATGGAGCATCTATCTGCATTTAGAAGTTGTTTCGCTTCGCTTGAGACAAGTTCAAGAATATTTTCCACCTTTCCAAGTGACATTAACTTCCGTCCAAACTCTGCTATTTGATGTGATCTTTTCATCTGTCTTGCTCTGCATATAAATTTATCAACTCTAAAAAACCACTAACATAGTGTGAGAAAAAGATCATAAACTTAACATCTTCATTATTAAATCCAGCATCTTTATTTAAAAGCTCCATTATTCCTATTATCTCTCTTTTAGAGTTGAATATCGGTGCCGTTACAATATTTTTTGTTTGGTATCCAGTCTCTGTATCTATCTCTGATAAAAAATATGGATTTGAATATACATCATTTGCAATAACTGGTTTTCGTGCCTCTAAGGTATGTCCAACTATCCCTTTATTTGAGGGTATAACAATTTTCTCTACTTTATCTGCTAGTGTAGTCCAAAGTTCTTTTTTATCATGGTCGTAGATAAAGATTGAACATCTGTCTGCACCTATAACATTTTTTACATACTTAGAAATATGAGGCAGACCTTCCGGTAAAGATTTCTTATTTAGAAGTTCTCTTCCAAATTCAGATAATTTTGCATATGTATTTTTATTTTGCATAAACCAAGCCTTTATCTTTATATGAAACAATTATAGTATAAAACAGCGAAAAAAAACCATTTTCATATAAGCTTTTCTATAATCACTCCATTATCTTTAATAAACTTTGAAATTGTATCGGAATGAGTATGTTCATACTCTTTTGCATATACAATTCTTTTAATACCACTTGCAATAAGATTTTTACTACACTCACTACATGGTTCTAAAGTTACATATATCGTAGCACCATCTATGGAGATTCCCTCTCTTGCTGCCCAGATTATTGCATTCATCTCGGCATGTATCTCGTAAGTCTTTGACCATTCATGATGCTCTGGGGTATATTTACCCTCCCAATAATCACAACAGTTTACATATCCTGCCGGAGTACCATTATATCCTGTGCTTAAAATTCTTCCATCTTTAACAATAACAGCACCAACTTGTTTAGACACACATTTTGAAGCAGTTGCCAACTCTAAGGCAATATTTATGAAAATTTTATCACTTAGCATTTTACTCAACTTCTCTTATCGTTTTTATATCAGCATTGTGTCTTAATCTAGCAAAGTAATCACCCAAAACCTGCTCTCTTTTATCTGACATTATTAAATTTATTATCTGATTTTTTACACTCTCTATACCCATCTCTTGGGCTGAAGCAATCTCTTTTATATAAAAGCTCATATAGCCACCTTTTCCATTAGGAATAACTGCTGTAAAACTGTTTAGTGGCGTTCTCTCTAAAAGTTTAGCTAACTCCGGAGAGATTCTATCGTATGGTAAAACCTGCTCATTTGTCTTTATATCCGGAGAGTAAAACATTGGGTTATGTATCTTTTCCTGAAGTCTTGCTTTGTCTTGTGAAACATATAAAACAACATCAAAAGAACTCGGATGAGCAAAACTATCTTTGTGAAGCTCAAAATACTCTTCAATCTCATTCTCATTTGGTTCAGAGAGAGAAGAGTACGCAATAGCAGCATATAACTTTTGAGAAAGCAGCCTATCTTTTACTTTAGCCTTTAATTCTGTTGAACTTAAACCACTAGAATTTCTAACAGCCTTATAAAAATTACTAAGACTCATATTGTTTCGAGTTGCTGTTTTTTTAAGGTCATCATAAACTTCACCACTGCTAACACTTATCTTTCTCTCTTTTATCTCCAAAATTTCCAACTTCTTTCTTATCAAGTTATCAGAAGCTCTAGTAGCACTAACTTTAGAAATTTGCATCTCTTTTTTAATATCATAAAGAGTAATAGCATTACCTTTTATAACAATAGCCACACCATCCACCATCTCAGCACTTAAAGAGAGAACAAAAACAAGAGTTAAAAATATTTTATACATATAAAATTCCTAATCATATTCAATTTGTAAAATTAAAAAAGATATTTTACTCCTTTTTAACCAACATTTGTATAAAATTCCATTACTAAAACAAAAGGCTTTTTCATGGTTGTTACTCGTTTTGCTCCATCTCCTACTGGCTATCTTCATATTGGCGGTTTAAGAACTGCTCTTTTTTCTTACCTTTGGGCTAAGAAGAATGGTGGTAAATTTGTTCTTCGCATAGAAGATACTGATAAAGCAAGAAATTCTGAAGAAGCTACAAGGGCTATACTTGAAGCATTTGAGTGGTTGGGATTAAAACATGATGGCGAGATAACTTACCAATCTAAGAGAGATGAGATCTATGCAAAATATATCAAGCAACTTTTAGACGAGGGCAAAGCATACAAATGTTACATGTCAAAAGAAGAACTTACCCAACTTCGTGAGACTCAAATGGCAAACAAAGAACGAACTAAATACAATGGAAAATATCGTGATTTTGATGGAACTCCGCCAGAGGGTATAGAGCCGGTTATACGAATCAAAGCACCTCTGACTGGAGAGATTTTAGTTCGTGATGGTGTAAAGGGTGATGTCTCTTTTCAAGCCCAAGATATTTTGGATGATTTTGTAATCGCAAGAGCAGACGGTGCACCAACCTATAACTTTGTAGTAGCTATTGACGACTACCTGATGGGTATAAACGAAGTTATTCGTGGGGATGATCACCTCTCAAACACACCAAAACAGATAGCCGTCTATGAAGCTTTAGGGTTTGACCTGCCTAAGTTTTACCATGTTCCTATGATTCATAACTCTGCAGGTAAAAAACTAAGCAAAAGAGATGGGGCTACTGATGTTATGGCTTATAAAGAGATGGGTTATACTCCTGCTGCACTTCTAAACTTTTTAGTTCGTTTAGGCTGGAGTTATGGTGACCAAGAAATTTTCTCTATGGATGAGATGATAAATCTTTTCAATCCTAAAGATATAAACAGATCAGCATCTATCTACAATACTGAAAAACTTGATTGGTTAAGTGCTCACTACATTAAAAACTCTTCTAATTCAGATTTAGCAGAACTTTTAACCCAGTATGATTTAGTTTTAACTTCTCATGATAAAAAAGAGATACTTTTAGATGAGTTAAAAGAGCGTGCAAAAACTTTAAAAGAGCTAGCTTCCCTCATAAAAGAGATACTTACAACACCAACTTCTTATGATGAAAAAGCTGTTAAAAAAGCTTTTAAGGGGAATGCCATTGAAGTTTTAAATGCTTTTGGAGCTAAAGTTTCTGCGAGCCAAGAGCTACACCTTCCAAGTGATTATCATAAACTAATGGAAGAAGTTGTAAATGAGATGGAGATAGGTTTTGGTAAAATCGGACAACCTCTTCGTGTTGCACTCTTAGGGAAGATGTCAGGTCCAGGACTTGACAGTGTGATGGCTATTTTAGGCAAAGACGAGACTATGCTTAGAATCGCAAATGCTATGACTGCAAATAGAGAAGGATAGGTACTTACTCCTCTAAAGCAGTAGCATCTTCAAAACTATTTACCTCTTTTATACTATGCATCATTATATCATGAATAGTTTCATGATTTAAGTTGTGCTTAGTTGCAAATATTGTTATAGCTTCAGTATTAAAGCCCTCAACATCTCGAACTAAAGCGTATAACTCACCCAAAATACCCTCATCTTTAAGTAGTGCATTTTGAACATCATCAGAGATATGCAGATGTTCTAAGACTCTGCTTAACTCTACACCAAAAAGGGTATCAATAAGTGAAAGTACTCCAACAAAATAGGCCTCACCCAATGTATTGCTTCCGACATCCGGTTCAACTGCTTTTATAAGACTCTGCATCAATTCTGTTCTACTTTTTACCATTAGCATAAGAGGAGAATTATCTTTACTCTTAGAAACGGACTTAGAATAAATCATTAACATTAACCACTGTGCAAGAGGATGTCTTCCCATAAGCATCAAGATATGATGAATAGAAGAGATTCTATTTCTAAAATGGAAATACCCAGAGTTAATAAATTGTAGTAGCTGAACAGTAATAGCATGATTGTTTTCAAATTCTAATGTAATTTCATCTATATTCGTATCTCTCATAAGTAAATCAGTAAGCTTAATAATACTCAAACGATCGGAATCAAGCTTGGCATTTTCAATTATGCGAGGTTCAGCAAAGAAGTAACCCTGAAAAAGTTCACATCCTAACTTTTTGGCTAAATCATACTCTGAACTATTTTCTATTATTGTAGCTACTATTTTTGTGCCATTTGCTTTTATGCGAGTAATAAAACTTTCACATTCAACACTAACACCTTTATCAAAATTAATCTTAACAAAAGAGAGTTTACTAAGTATGGGAGTGAGATTTTCAATCTTTTTACTATCAAGTACTGTATCATTTATAGCAAGCTTATAGCCCTTGTCAACGAGTTGCTCAACCCTTTCTATAACTCTTTCATCTATCTCAACATCATCAAGTATTGAAAAAATAAAAAATTCATTTGGAATAGAAAAAATCAAATCCTGCATAAGAAATTTTCTATCTATTTTAACAAATGCCATATGATGCCCAAGCAGCGTTCTAGTACCAAATTTATTTAAAATACTGCTAATAACAGAGGCACTAGCATAACGACCATCACTTATAGTACTTGTCTTATTCTTGTCTCTGTATAGAACTTCATAAGCATAAAGCTCACCATCCGTACCGATTATTGGTTGTCGTCCAATATATGTATGTTCCATATCTACACCTTAGTGCCTGCATTTTATTATATATATGCAAAATATAATATTAAAAACTAAACAGAAATTATATAGGTAGATATATTTTCACATGCCAGTAGTTGGCATGTGAAAATATTAAATAGGAAGAACGCGAATATTTTTAGAAAGTTTATCTTTCAGAGTTGATTCTATCGCATAAAGAGTACTTGTTGATGAAGAAGCACAACCACTACATGCTCCCATATATCGAATATAAATATCAACGTAATCATCACCTTTTTTAATGTCGATAACTTCCATATTTCCACCATCCATGATTAGGAATTGGCGAACATTTTCATCTATTACTGCATCAACTGCCTTGATTTGCTGAACTAAAGTCATATTTTCAAATTTAGCTTCACCACTTGCACTAGCATCAGCGGCAGCTTTCATCTTTTCCTCATCCATCTCTTTACGAGTATCTGCTAAAATATCTACTAAATAGTACTCTCTTGCTTCATGCCCACCTGGTCTAATACAAGATTTACAAAAACCACCAGCTTTTGTATAGTCTGTTATCTGCTCAACTGTTTTTAAATTATTAAGTCTGATAACTTCTTTAACAGTTCCCAAGCTAACTCTAGCACACTCGCAAACTATAATCTCTTCTTCAAAACTCTCCGAATCAACACCCATATAAAGTCCTGCAGCTTTTTTGATAACATCATAAGCCATAACCGAACAGTGCATCTTTTGAGGTGGGACTGCTGGAGTATCAGGATTATCACGAAGAGCAAGTTCAACATCAATATTTGTAATTTTTACAGCTTCTGCTACTGTTTTACCGATACAAAGCTCAGTCATAACATCACTTGATGCTATAGCCGTACCACAACCAAAACTTTTAAATTTTGAGTTTACAATTATGTCTGTTTTCGGGTCAATCTCCCAGTAGAGACGAACTGCGTCACCACAAGATTCTGCACCAAAATCAGCAACAATAAGTTTATGTCCCCTTTTTTCAGCCTCAGCTTGAAAAATCTCACCTTGATGCTGAGGGTTATTCATAAGCGTTGTTACTTTATTTGAGTAGGCATCCCACAAAGAAGCCCCTAGTAAATCATCTTTTGCCATATTTATATTCCTTAATTTTATTTCATAAAATGAAGGAAACCTTCATTTTAATATAACGCAAAAGGAAGTAATTCCTTTTGCTACGCTTCTGTGCTAAAGCACGACTTAGAAAAAAACTAAATTTTTTTCTGAACGCTGCGTTCTCTTCGGCAGAGAGCCCAACGCACTAGTGCGTTCTCGTTCCCAAGTTGTCTCGTTCCCATGCTTTGCGTGGGAATGCATACTTTAGTTTATCTATCCGTTACCACGCTGGAGCATGGGAACGAGAGTGCTAATGCATTTCACAAGCTTGTGCTTCACCACCCTTTGTCGGTTGTTGTTTAGCAAACGAACTTGATATTGCTCTAAGTCTAGCCACTGCATCTTTAAAATGTGAAATCGTATAATCAATTTCCCCGTCCGTAGTAAAACGACTTAGACTTAGACGAATTCCAGTATGAGCCAGTTCGTTATCTGCACCAATAGCTAACATTACGGTGTTTGCTTCGAGGTCTGCACTTGCACATGCCGAACCAGTTGAAGCACCAATCTCACCATTGTTTAAGTCCCAAAGCATACCTTCACCCTCAACACCTCTTATAGATATAAGGATAGTGTTTGGTGTACGATTCTCTCTATCGCCAATAGTAAATGTCTCACTAAGTTCTAACAGTGCATCTTCTAAACGATCTCTTTTAGCTCTGATTTTAGACATTGTCTCTTGCATATTTGTCGTAGCCAACTCTATCGCCTTACCCATTCCAACTATAAAAGGAACATTCAGCGTGCCAGAACGGCGACCACCCATATGCTCACCACCATGCAGAAGTGGAGTTAATTTTTGAGAATCTTTAATATATAAAGCACCTATGCCCTTAGGACCATGAAATTTATGAGCCGACATTGAAACAAAATCAACATGAACGGCTGACAAATCTACTGGAATCTTACCAATAGCCTGAACACCGTCAGAGTGGAAAAGAACACCTTTTTCTTTACAAATCTCACCTATCTCTTTAATAGGGAAAATCATACCAGTTTCATTTGATGCCCACATTATAGAGACTAACGCAGTCTTATCAGTTATAAAACTCTTAACTACATGAGCCTCAACAACACCTTGTTCATTTACCGGAAGATATGTAACCTTCACACCTTGTTCTTCTAAAAATTTACATGTTGAAAGAACAGATGGATGTTCAACTTCAGTTGTAACTATGTGATTTTTATCGCCATTTACTATATGGTCTATAAAAACTGATTGTAAAACCCAGTTATTTGACTCTGTTGCACATGATGTAAATACTATATCATCTGCATCCGCAGCATTTAGTGCCGTATAAACTTGGTCTATAGCCTTGCTCAACGCCGGATGAGATGCTGTTCCAAACTTATGAAGTGAATTTGGGTTACCATATAACTCGCTAAAGAATGGCAACATCACATCTACAACTTTTGGATCTACCATTGTCGTAGCATTGTTGTCTAAATATACTTGCATTTTTACGCCTCTTTATAGATAATAATTTAATTAAGACAATTTTTGTCCTCTTTTACTTTTGACATAATAATAGCTTTGTTATTACGATATGCTTAAGTGAAACTGACTTACTATTTTATTTAAGGGTACCTTTAAGGTATAATTCCATTTAAAGGTAAAATAATGTGTAATTTTAATAAACAAAGTAATGATATAAAGGCTCTGATTCATCTATTTATGAAAAAAGCTGCCGAAAATGTTGGTGGAGTTAATTTTCTTTTAGCTCTAATCGAAGCAATGAAAACTAAGAAACCAAATCCTCTAATCTATAAAGAGTGTAAAATTAGCTCTAATAATACAACGATAAGATGGAACAAAGTGGTATTTAAAGATAAACTAATGGTTTTAGAAGAAGTTTTACTATCTCATAGAAATTCCCAAGAACCTGACTTTAATATCTTGGCTGAGAAGAGTGATAAAAAGAGAAAAGCTATCATAAATATGGTTAGAACCCTTGCTCCTATCGAGTTTATAGTAACTCCACAAAATCAAAATGATGGGGGAGGATTTAATTTTAAAGTTTTTGAGAGTATTGAAGATGATAGTGTAAAAATGAACCCTGTTTTTATTGCAATATTTTTCTGCTCAACAGAGTTTACAAAAAAAGCTCTAAAGTATGAGATTTAATTTTCATACCTAAGGAGTAAAAACCTTTATTTATACAGTTTCTCCCTGTATTTTTAGCCACATATAAAGCTTGATCTGATATTAAATCGTCACTCTGCTATTATACTCACTAAAAAATACTTATTAACCTCATATATGGAAAATCTATTCAAATATTAGACTTCTTGCATAACCTAAATTAAAGAGGGAGAGATTCGAACAAATACAGCTGCTCAAATTACAGATTTACTAAAAGAAGTTTTTGGTAATTAAAAAAGAGTGTCATAATTTTAAATCTTAAATGGTATAATCGCGAAATTATAAATTAGAAGGTTCACAAAATGGCTCAAACTATAACAGAAAAAATATTTTCAGAGCATGTTGGCAGAAAAGTTTTTGCAGGTGAGATTGTTCGCTCAAATATCGACTTAGTTATCGGAAATGATATTACAACTCCTATCTCTATCAAAGCTTTTGAAGATAGTGGGGCAGAGAAACTTGCTAATCCAGATGGATTTTCTATAGTTCTTGACCACTTTATCCCTGCAAAAGATATAGCTTCTGCGAATCAAGCTAGAATCAGTCGTGATTTTGCTAAAAAACATAAGTTAAAGAACTTTTTTGATGAGAAAGATATGGGGATAGAGCACGCCTTACTTCCTGAAAAAGGTCTTGTAGTCCCCGGTGATGTTATTATCGGTGCTGATTCTCACACTTGTACTCACGGTGCCTTGAGTGCATTTTCAACTGGTATGGGTTCAACTGATTTAGCCTTTGCCATGATAAGTGGGGGAAACTGGTTTAAAGTTCCTGAATCTATCAAGGTTGTTTTAAGTGGAAAACCTAAAGAACATACAACGGGTAAAGATATTATCTTAGAGATTGTTCGTATATTAGGTGTTGATGGTGCTTTATACAAAACTTTAGAGTTTGTTGGTAGTACAATCGCCTACTTAAATATGGACGATAGATTTAGCATGTGTAATATGGCTATAGAAGCTGGTGCAAAGAGTGGAATAATAGCTTATGATGATGTTACAAAAGATTTTTTAGCAGATAAAGATTTAGCAAGAGAGCCTCGTATTCACTACTCTGATAAAGATGCAGTTTATGTGCAAACTTTAGAGATAGATGTTGCAAATCTTGAACCGGTTATAGCTTACCCATTTTTACCGTCAAATGGTCACTCTATAACTCAAGCTGTAAAAGATAATATCAAAATAGACCAATCTTTTATCGGAAGCTGTACAAATGGTCGTTTAGGTGACTTAAAAATTGCAGCAGAGATTTTAAAAGGCAAAAGGGTTCACGAAGATGTTCGCCTTATCGTAACACCAGGAACTCAAAAAATCTTAAAAGAGGCGTTTAGACTTGGGTATATTGATGCTATTATAGATGCCGGTGGAGTTGTAAGTAACCCTACTTGTGGAGCATGTTTAGGTGGATATATGGGGATACTTGGAGATGGTGAAGTAGCCGTTTCAACTACTAACCGTAATTTCGTTGGTCGCATGGGTTCAAGAAGCTCTAAAGTCTATTTAGCAAACTCTGCTGTTGCAGCAATCTCTGCTATAGCAGGCTATATTACAGATCCAAGATAAAATTTAAACACAACACAACAAAGGAAAAAAATGAAAAAGTTACTTTTAATTCCGGCATTAATGCTAAGTTCTGCTCTAGTAGCACATGATTACGAAATCACACCTGTTATAGGTTACAACATTGCTGAAGGCAATATAAACATCAAAGACCAAGTTCTTGTTGGTGCAGAGTTTCAGTACAATGGTTTTAATGCTATTGCAAGTCCTGAGCTTTCTGTTCTTTACACTAACGCAGACTATGAAAATGGTTACACTGGTAGCACAAATATCTATCGTGTGGCTCTAAATGCAGTACATGAACATGATAAAATTTTTGGTATGATTCCTATCGCTAAATTTGGTGTTGGTTACGAGAGTCTAAGCACAAGCAAATCTCAAAATGACAACTCTCCTTTTATGAATATTGGACTTGGTGCAAAAGTTCCATTTACAGATGCCTTAGCTTTAAAACTTGAAGCTGTACATATGATAAAACATAATGATGGTAGATATGACAGCAATCTGGCTCTTTTAGCTGGTTTAAACTATGCGTTTGGTGGTTCTCCTGCCGAAACTGCACCGGTTGCAGCAGTAGCTCCAATTGATGGCGATGATGATAATGACGGTATTTTAAACTCTGTTGATAAGTGTCCTACAACTGAGGCAGGTAAAAGTGTTAATGCTGAGGGTTGTTTTATAGATGGAGATGACGATAACGATGGTGTTTTAAACTCTATTGACAAGTGTCCAAATACTCCAAAAGAGGTTACAAAAGTTGATGCCGATGGCTGTATAACAGAAGTAAATCTGCATATCAACTTTGAAAATGCTTCTTATGATGTTGATGAGCAATCTCACGCTAATATTCAGAGATTTGTTGATTTCTTAAAAGCAACTCCTCACTATAGTGCTGAAATAGTTGGTTACACAGATAGTGTTGGTCGCGAATCAAGCAATCAAAAATTATCACAAAACAGAGCAAATACTGTAAAAGATATGATAATCGAGAGAGGTGTCTCTGAGAATAGAGTTAGTGCAACAGGTATGGGTGAAGCTAACCCTATTGAGACAAACGATACTGCTGAGGGTCGTGCTCAAAACAGAAGAATAGAAGCTAAACTGACTAAAAACTAGATGTTAAATATTCCTTGCGTCATCTTTGCAGGTGGCAAAAGTTCTAGAATGGGAGAAGATAAATCTCTTCTTCCTTTTGGAAGATTCAATACACTCACAGAGTTTCAACTCTCTCATCTCAGTAAGATTTTTAAAACTGTTTACATCTCATGCAAAAATAGAGAAAAGTTTAATTTTTCTGCAAACTTTATAGAAGATCTACCGACCGATAAAGTTTTTGCCCCAACAGCAGGTTTTATTTCAATTTTCAGAGAGTTAAAAGATGATAGTTTTTTTGCTATCAGCGTAGATACTCCTTTTATAGATAAAAAAACAGTAAATAAAATTATAGAAGCTGATAATCCACACTTAGATGCAACTATTGCTAAATTGAGGGATAAAATGCAACCGATGTGTGGTATATATCACCGCTCACTTGAAAATAGATTTACCCATATGCTAAAAACAGAGAATCATAAACTAGGATTTTTACTTAACTCCTCAAAAACTTCATTTGTAGATTTTAGTGATGAAAAACCATTTCTAAATCTAAATCATCCTCATGAGTATCAAGAAGCACTAACACTTATTGGCTATAATACAAAAAAATAAATAAAGAAGTAGATTATGAACCTAACACACTTAGATGACAATCAGAGACCAAAGATGGTTGATGTTTCAGATAAAAACCCAACAACAAGAATTGCGATAGCTAGCGGAAGCATAGAGATGAGTAGTGAAGCTTATAACAATATAGTAGGTGAAGCTAACAAAAAAGGTCCAGTACTTCAAACAGCTGTTATTGCCGCTATCATGGGTGTTAAGCAAACAAGTACACTTATCCCTATGTGCCACCCCTTAACTCTAAGTGGAATTAACTGTGATGTTGAAGAACTGCCTGAACTTCCCGGTTTTAAACTAACAGTTACCACAAAACTAACAGGACAAACCGGTGTTGAGATGGAAGCACTAACAGGTGTTAGCATAGGACTTTTAACAATTTACGATATGGTAAAAGCGATAGATAAAGGTATGATACTGCACAAGATTCAACTAGAAGAAAAATCAGGGGGAATTAATGGAGATTATAAACGATAGTAAAAAGAAACTAGAGCTTGAATATCCATGTTCTTGGTCTTATAAGCTTATAGGTTATGAAAAAGAGGCTATACAAAAAGCCATCCATGATGTCATACTTGAAAGAGAACACAATCTAACTCACTCAAATGCCAGTAAAAAGGGCAAATATATCAGTATGAATCTGGATTTAGTTATACAAAACGAAGATGAAAGAAATTTCATCTTCGAGGCTCTAAAAAAGCATCAAAATATTAAGATGGTTCTTTAAACCTACTCGTTATCAAGTTTATCTAAAGCTCTCTCAGATGCTCTTTGAGCCTTTTCATCAGCTGACATCCCCGTATGTGCAGGTGGAGGTGCTCTATGAAGCCCAGGTCGAGGTGGTCCCTTACAACCAAACATAAGTGTAATAGCAATAAATGCGATAACCAACGCTTTCATATTTTTAAACATTTAAACTCCTTTAAGATACTAATATTATAACAAATCAACTATAATATTTACTAAATCCATCCATATTTGAACCCATATTTAGGAGCAACATATCTGCTATAACCAAAGCAGCCATAGATTCACAAACAACTGTTCCTCGGATTGCTACACATGGGTCATGTCTTCCTTTTAAAGCAAAATCAACCTCTGCATTTTTAGTTGTCACAGTATGTTGCTCTTTAAATATAGATGGTGTAGGTTTAAAATATACATTCATTACTATATCTTCACCGTTACTGATACCACCTAAGATTCCACCCGAGTGATTTGATTCAAAACCATCTGCTCTTATCTCATCATTATTTTGTGAACCTAATGCAGATGCACTTAAAATTCCATCACCAATCTCAACAGCTTTAACAGCATTTATCCCCATCATAGCATCTGCTAGAATTGCATCAAGTTTATAGTAGAGTGGTTGTCCCAAGCCTACCGGCGTTCCTTTTATTAAAACTCTTGAGACTCCACCAACAGAATCATGACTCTTCTTAGCCTTTAAAACAGCCTCTTTTTGAGCCTCCTCTTTATTGGCATCAAGAGCGTAGATAATACTCTTTTTAGCATATGAATAATCATAAGTTTCAGACTTGATGCCTGCAATTTCACTAATACCACTATAAACAGAAATATCGAGAGTGTTGAGCATCAGTTTTGCAATAGCACCAGCGGCAACTCTGGCTGCCGTCTCTCTTGCAGAGCTTCTACCACCACCACGATAATCTCTAATGCCATACTTATGAAAATATGTAAAATCAGCATGTCCCGGACGAAAAACATCTTTTATATTTGTATAATCTTTTGATTTTTGATTTGTATTATAGATAATCATGGCAATGGGAGTACCGGTGCTTTTACCTTCAAAAACACCACTAAGTATCTCTA
Source organism: Sulfurimonas sp. (assembly GCA_021161305.1). Classification (GTDB taxonomy): domain Bacteria; phylum Campylobacterota; class Campylobacteria; order Campylobacterales; family Sulfurimonadaceae; genus Sulfurimonas. The sequence continues at coordinate 10,275 of JAGHAW010000188.1, read as the reverse complement.
CTTTATCAGCCTCTTTTCTTGCTGTCTCAAACTCACTTTTCCCTGGTTTTCTACGATCTAGTTCACTCTGTATAAACTTTTCATCTATTTCTAATCCAGCCGGAACACCATCAAGCAAACAACCAAGAGCCGTTCCATGAGATTCACCAAAAGTGCTAAACCTTAACTTCTGACCAAAACTATTCACTACTTCTTCCTTTGTAATACATCAATAGCTAACTCAGCAGCCTCTTGCTGTGCAATTTTTTTACTTTTTCCAACGGCTCTTGCAAACTCTTTATCTTCTATAAAAACAGCTACCTCAAACTCTTTTAGATGGTCAGGTCCACGACTAGCTACTACCTTATACTCTGGTGTCATTCCACATCTAGCCTGTGTAAGTTCCTGCAAAGTAGTTTTAAAATCTCTAAACAGAGAGTCAAGAGATATTTCCTGATAATTGTCTTCTATAAGTTTTACAGCAATATCATTAACAATTTTTAGACCAGATTCAAGATAAATAGCACCCATAACGGCTTCAAAAGCGTTTGAAAGAAGAGAAGATTTCTCTCTACCACCATTATTTTCTTCAGCATTAGAGAGATAGATAAAATCTCCAAGCTTAAGATAACGTGCCAATTTATCAAATCCACTCTCATTAACAAGAGAAGCTCTAATTTTAGATAAATTTCCCTCCGCAGATTTTGGAAATTTTTTATATAAAAACTCACCAACTATCAAATCCAAAACAGCATCACCTAAAAATTCCAGACGCTCATTATCGTAGGGCTGTTTGTAACTTTTATGTGTCAGCGCTTCGATAATGAGCTTTTTATCTCTGAATTTATATCCTAAACTCTCTTCTAAAAATTTTATATCTTTAGTCATAAACAAGCTCCTAATCATAAAATAACCCCAACTTCAGCGATAAGTAAATAGCTCTAGTGCTAGGCAGATTTATGCAGGACTAGTTTGTCTAATCCAAATAAATCTAACGACGCAATAGGGCTATTTACTTATCGCCCGAAGGGAAGTTTAAAAAAAGAGCTACTGCTTCGTTAAAAATCTTTGAAGCACAATATGTGCAACTGCAGATTTTTGCCTCACATTAGCCCTTTTTTTAAGCTTCTGAAATTGGGGTTATTTTATGATTAGGAGCTTCTCCTTACAATAATTTTTTTTGTTCCTCTGCTTCATTGCGAGCCAGTTCATCACAGCGTTCATTTTCTATATGCCCATCATGTCCTCGAACCCAAGTCGCCACTACTTTATGCTTTTGCGATACTTCTATATATTCTTTCCACAAATCTATATTTTTAACCTTCTTGAAATCTCTTTTTATCCAAGAAATTAACCACTCATTTATACCTTTTACAACATAAGACGAATCGGAAATTATCTCTACTTCACATGCTTCTTTAAGAGCTTTTAAGCCCTCTATAGCACCTCTTAACTCCATTCTGTTGTTGGTAGTATATCTTTCACCACCACTAATGATTTTTTCCGTTTTACCATAGAGTAAAATCGTACCATAACCACCGGGTCCTGGGTTACCTAAAGCACTTCCATCACTGAAAAGAGTTATTTTCTTCACTAAAATCCCTATGATAATCTTTACTAAGACTAAATTCAACCCTACTGGTATCAATAGAGTGACAATGCGAACAGCGACTAAATGCAAATGGATAAACTTGTTTGCAATTATCACAAATATACTCAAAACTCAAGGTTGCATTGGCTCTGTTTTTGAGATTTATAAGAACATCAAACTCAAAAACAGAACTTTTGCTTGCCAACTCAATATCACCTCGAGCTGTGTATAGTTCCCTTAAATAGCCATTTTGTGTTATTATATCCAAATCCAAATCTTTTGGGTTTACTTGCCATAAAATATCTGTTAAAAGTTCACTTTTTGAGCTGTCAAAATTGTTCCAAGCAAGTTTTGGATCTACACGAAAAAGATACTCAAACACCATATATGTAAGTTGATGGTTTGCTCTATATATCTTAAGCAACGAAGTAGCCTTAACATCATTAGAAGTTTTAACATCATTTAAAATTGACAAAGATTTAAGATAAGCTACATCATTTGTTATATCTCTGTTTAACTCATCTAATGACTCTGACACCTCTAGCGCAAGAGCATACTCTCTCATATGTTCATAAACCAAAAGCAGGTAATCAAGTGCCTGTGGTGTTCTAGGATTATTTTTAAGTATCTCTAAAAAAATCTGTTTTGCTCGTTCTAAAAAACCAGCTTTAAAATATGTACGACCAAGCAAAAAAAGAGTGTCTCGGTAGTTTTGCTTGCTCCCTACTTTTAAGATTTCATTATAAATCTCTATACTTTTCTCATAATTACCATTTTTAGAGTAGGATTGTGCCAAAAGGAGCCAAGATTTTTCTGATAATTCCCCACTTTTGATTAGCACCTTTAACTCTTTTTGAGATGGAAGGGAGCGAAACTGTCTCAAAAATCTATCTAAATGTCTATAATCCTTATTTTTTCTAAAAGTACTCCACCAATATGAAAAAAATGTAATCACAAAGATAAGAACAAAAAAGATAATAATGCCAAAAAGTGGATCACGAAATTCAATAAAAAATAGATTCATCAGTCGTATACCACAATCCCGTAATCATTTTTCAGATTATAAAATGTAGAGCTTATATTCAAATCCAAGTCCTTTATTTTGCCAAGTTGTATGATTGAGTTTTTAGAGACTTTGATACCATTTTCTCTAAAAAATTTCTTTATATTTACAAACTTTACATCTTCAACATATTTATACTCAAACTCTTTATACAGCTTCATCTTCTCATATGAAAATATGTGTTCATTAGCATGCAGTCTATCAGAAGCGAATTTTATAGGCAGATGACCAGAGAGGTCAGTTAAAATAGGCTCAACATACTCATATTTTATTGGAAGTCTATCTTTTTGCACAAAAACATACTTGTTATTTAGTTTCAGATTTGGTGTCTCCTTCCAATACTTATAGAGAGGATTGGAAACGCCAAGCTTTGATGAAACTTCTCGCCAGAGCCAAAAAGAGTTCAATGTATTTGGAAAATGAGACATCAATTTTAACTCCTAAAAATAAATTTAATTTCTATTATATAATTTTTTACTAAATAGTTTTATTAAAAAATTTATATTCTATTCTATTTTGTTGATATAAATTAATCACTATTTAAGGGAAATGGGACGATAATAGTTAGATAATATGTAATGATAATTATGGAAGGGTAGTTTATGAGAGTTCTCTTTTCAATACTTTTTTCTCTCTCTATTTTATATGCACAAGGTATAGATTCCCTTTTACAAGAGTATGAAGAGGCATCTGAGCTTTCTAAAAAAACAAAGAGTGAGAGTGCTGGAAATCTCATCATCTACACTCGTGATGATTTGGAAAGAATGCAGGTAGAAACACTTAAAGATGTACTGAAATCTCTTCGTTTCTTCCCTTATATCGAAAACCGTATGGCTCAACCTGACACTTTAAACCAGGACCCCATAGGTTACTACTCCAAGAGCGTTCGTGTCTATCTAAATGAAAATGAACTGCTTACTGCTGTTACTGGTAGTGGATTGATTCTTTTTGGAAATATGGAGATGGATTTTATAGACCACATTGAGATTTATGAAGGTTTCCCATCTTTTGACTTCGGAGTTGAACCGGCTACTATTGTGATTCGCTTATATAGCAAAACAGCCGAGCATGACGAGGGTGGACGAGTTAAGACAACACTAGGAAGTTATGGTCATAATAAAGAGAATATTTACTATACAAATAAAGAGGATTCCTTCTCATACTTTGTCTATGCAAATCGTTCTGATGATAAAACAAAAGAGTATGAACATAAAGAAGAGACTCTAAAGCGAAACAAACAAACTAATCGCTTTTATGGATCACTTGAGGGAGAAAACCATCGCCTTGAATTTCATGCACAACAGATAATAGGAGACTTTTTTCTTGGTCCACTAGTAGGCAATGTACCAAAAAGTGCTTCTGGAAAATCATCATTTATAAATTTTGCAACACACTCTAAATTTTTGAATGATTCACTAACACTAAATCTCTCATATATTAAGACACAAAATGACTTTTCACTTAAGTACAATCCATTAACACCAATACTTATTCCCTCTATAGGCTTTATAAACTCTCTAGATAGAACCTTGGAAGAAGAAGCGTTTACTACTACTTTAAAAAAAGAGTGGTGCTTAGATATACACACTGTCTCAGTCGGAATCCAGTATAGATACAAGCACTTTGATCTTACAGATGTAGAGTTTAACATACCTACTCCACCTAAAAATCAAGCTTATTCCAGAGAAGATATATACTCATTTTTCTTGCAGGATTTAATTGCTTTGGGTGATACTCACTTAATTAGCTTATCTGTTATGGATCAAATATATAAACGCGATGGCAGTGTTAATGACCCAAATACGCTTCAACTTAGAGCGGGTTATATATACTCTGAAAAAGAGTGGGTGGCTAAAACATTTTTATCTCGTCAAGAATTTGCATCTGAAGCATACATGAGTCTCGCTTCACAATATGGTAATCCCCAACTAGATTCAGAAATATATACCTCAATTTTTCAAGAGATAAGTTATGAAACTAAAACAACCCTTTCAAAAGTGATTCTTGGATATGGTGTTAATGAAAATACGCCAATTTTAGATAAAAATTTTAAAATGCAAAATAGCGATACAGATATAGTTGGTTATTCAGCTGGAGTAGAGTTTACTCTATTTTTTAACCAAAAAGATAAACTGGAACTACAGGCTAACTACACAAGCATAGAATCTCCATATGGAAATAGCAATCTAAACCATTACAACTATACAGCGAGAATGTTAAATAGCATATGGAAATTTGATATATTTAATGAGCTTGTTATTCATGATAATTATAGTGGTGTATCAACTGGATATGACTACTCTGCGGCTGTTAAATATGCTGTTTCAAAAGATTTTCATTTAAATCTCAAGGGTGATAATATTTTTAATTCCGGTCAAAAACATATCTATGTAAATCAAATAAACCTAGTAACTGGTTCCCCGTCAGACACCATAGAAGTTCCAGTTGTTGAGCAAAGATTTATGTTTGGAATGGAGTACCTATTTTGAAAAAGATTATTCTGTTTTTTTTAATTATTAGCACTGTTAATGCTGAGAACTCTCAAAAAGCGTCATCTATTTTTAATATGATTACTAAAAGTATTACAAAAAAAACAGAACCTGTAATATATATACACAAAGAAGTAAAATCACTTCAACTTTTTCCTGGTAATATAAAAATTGTTAAGGAGTGTGAAGAAGCAGATATCATCATCCTATCCACTCTTAAAAATATTCCCTCTAAGTGCAGAGAAAAACTTCTTTTTGGAACAAGATACTCCCACCTTGACAACGAAAATGTCATAGGTGCTTTCTTCTGGCAAAAAGGACGCCCAAATATTCTTTTTTATAAAAAACGGCTAGAATTAAATGGCATCAAGCTAGATTCTAGTTATAACAAATATATTGAAAAATAAGACTATTTAACATTAAGTTTAGTTTTTACCCATTTTTCATCATGCTCATCAACAGCAACAACTTCACTAACACTAACTCTTGAGCTTTCAACAGCTTTTACCTCAACAAGATAAGATTTCAGCTTAGCTGCTCTTGTAGCTCCTAAAGTTTTTAACTCATCAATAGTTAGAGGCTGTATGTTTATACACTCTTTGATCAATAAACTGAAATAGGCTCTCTCAAGCTCTTCCTTTTTATACTCTTTTTTAAGTTTCTTTCTAATCTTTTGTATCTTTTTATCATCTCTTAACTCTTCATATATCTCTTCGAGCAACTCTGTTGTCATAGCACTTTTATGTTTCTCTCTATTTTTAATTCCACTCTTTTGAACAACCAAAGTTATCAATTTCTCTTTTTGAAGTGCTTTTTTATCACTAATCTCATCATATCTACCACCAAGCAAGAGAGATATTTTAGGTCTTTTAATCATCATCTTAGCAATAATATCCAGTTTCTCTTTCTCTGGAGGAAGGATATTTGCCAATCCAGATTCAAAATCAACATACTCCAACTCTTCGCCATCAACACCCATCATAGAACCTAAAAATTTAAAAGGAGAAGTTACCGCCTTTAGTATTAGATTGCCAAAAGTTTTCCAAACTAAAGCACCATACTTGAAGTCAGGTTCATCAACATTCCCCTCTACCGGCATATCTATATCTATTATTCCATCACTATCTTCTAAAAGTGCTATAACAAAACCTAGAGGAAGAGAGGTGATATTTTCATCTTCAAACTCTTTACCTAGTTCTATGTTTTTGATGATGATACTGTTTTTGCCTACCAACTCCGAATCTATAATATCATAACCAAGATTCAGATAAAGCTTTCCTGCGTCTATCTCATGCCCTGCAAAAGATGCACTATAACCACTAACAGAATTAAGCTCTAAATTTCTAAAACTAAAATCGAGATCAGTGTATGCTTTTGGATTTCCTGAGTTAATGCTGCCTTTTAACTTCGTTGAGCCATACTTATCAACCTCACCTACTATATCTATAAAACTGGTCTCTCCCTCTTCGTTGGAGATTGCATAGACTACTCCGTTAAGGTCATGTATATTTGTCTGAAATTTTATAGGCAGAGAGTTGTCGGCAAAATTTGCACTTCCTAGAGCAACATTTAACTTCATAATTTTTATTGGGAATTTTTCTGCTGTTTCACTGGAATTATCATCCTCTTTTTTAACTATTTCGTCCTCTTTTGTCGGCTTAGTCAAAGAGGCAAGATTCATCGTTTTGTTCTCATCTATAACTGCATTAACATAAAATGAATTAATATCTATCTCTTTTATAAAGAGTCGATTTGGAAACATCTCAAAAGTAAAAGATTTCAGACCGACCTCACTAAAAGACAAAAGAGGTGTTTTGTCTCTGGAATCACTTAGAAAAAACTCTTCAAGCTTGAGTGAACCCCCAACCCTCAAATCTGGACTCTTTTTAGACGGAGCATAATTTATTTTACTTTTAAGACTTAAATAGCCATCATCAACAGCCACGAATGCACTTTGCTGTATATATGGAGTAAGTTCCCTTAAAGATACTCTTTGTAACTCAAACGAACCTTTTTGTTTTAGTGGCGTATGTCTAAGATTACCTTTCGCTTTTGTATATCCTGAACCATTAACTCTAAGTGAAAAATCGTAATTCAACCAGCTTTTTTCTTTTGAATTTATATTGTAAGCATTAAAATCAATTTTATCAATCTTACTTTTAACACTTGGGATTAAAACTCTATCATCAAAACTAATCTTTGCTGATTTAAGTGCAAAATGTTTTAGAAGAATCTTATACTCATCCTCTTTTTTAGTTTTAATTTTTTTTACACTTTTCTTGCTATATGGAACTACCAAGTCTTGAACATTCAGAGTTGCATCTTTTAGTCGTTTAGTTCTAATATCTAAACCCTTAAGTGCTACTTTTTCAACTAAAACATCTTTTGTTTTTGTATTTAGGCTAACACTATTCACATCAAAACTACTAAAATTAAGCAGATTCTCTTTTGTGCTTTTTTTATTTAGCACAAAGTTAGCAAGATTCAAATTAGCTTCACTTACATCAACAACTATCTGCTCTTTTTCATCCGACAAGCTAACATTGGCATCAAAAGCAACTTCAGCACTTTTAAGATTTAAGTCATAAACTTTCAGTGCTTTTTTAGCTGCCTCATCTATGTACGGTCTATAATGAACAAGGTTCAATCCACTACATTTAGAGTATGAATTTAGTGCTAACTCTTTATGTATAATATCGCCACTTGAGGAACAACTTAACTTATCATTAAGCTTCATGTTAATCTGATAAAGCAGTGGTTCCTCTCCGGCTAAAGTAACATTTTGCAGATATAAATTAAGCTCATTAACACTGGTATCTACAGAGGGAACTACTCCTCTATCATAAAAATCAACTTTTATCTTTTGTAGTGCAATATCATCTACTTTCACATGCCATGGCTCTGAGACAGGATTCTCATCCGATATGGTAATATTTTCATCAACTGTTTCACTACTGCTTTTAATATACTCCAGCCAATCTATTTGACCTTTTAAATCTCTTTTTGCTTTAATATGAAGAGATTCTAAAGCTATATTTTTTACATGCACATCTTGAAGCATAGGTTTGATTGTCACATCTTCTACTCTTAAAGAATCAAGATTTAAAACATCCTTATATGCATTTTTTGGCTTAACCCTCAAACCTTCCAAAGAGAGAGTAAGGTTATCTATAGTTGTAGCGTTTAAATCATCTAAATTAACATAATACTTTGTAGAAAAAGCTATCTTTCCATCTGCAACTTCAAGATTTAGACTATCTTTTAAATATCTCCACTGAGTATATAACTTACTTGCCTCAAAATCTAAACTACCTTGAACTATAAGAGGTTTAAAGCCTAACACTTCACTTTTTAAATCAACAAATCCACCATCACCCAGAGTAGAGTAGAATCTTAAATTGGCACTGCTGGTATTAAAATCGTTAGTGTCAATATCTCTTAACTCAAAACCTATATCGTGAAATGAAAAATCAAACTTACTCTTCTGTGTATAATCTTCATAATTTATAATACCCTCAACAATAGCAACTCTATCCAAAATAATTCTAGGAAGTTCACTTTTGGGTGCATTTTCATCTTTTGGTGTTTCACTGCTAGGTTTAACTATGGAGGCTAGATTTAATGTTTTATTTTTATTATAAACTAAAGAAATTTTTGGTTTTTCTAAAATAATTTTTTTCAAATGAATAGCAAAGTTAAAAAGAGAGTAAACCTCAACATCCAAACTTACAGACTTCAAAGATAAGAGATGCTCATCTTTTAGAGAGTTTAACTCAACTCCTGAAATTTTCAAGTTAAATATAAAAGGATTAAAATAGACGCTCTCTACACTGATTTTACTATTGGTTTCTTTTTGAACTATTTCAACTATTTGTGACTTTAAAATATATGGTAGAACGACAAATCCAAAAAAAGTGTAGAGAAGAAAAATATAAAATATAATTTTTTTTAACAAAATAGACTCCAAAAATATAATCTTTGAAGTCTATCCTATTATGTTTTAAGGGTTGATTAGAAGCCCAACAAGTGCTAGGCTTTAACTATTTGGCTTTTTTTAATATAGTCGCTTTTGGAAAGATAAAAGTAGTGTTTCTAAAAACCACAATTTTATCTTCATGACCTAAAGCATAAGCTCTAATCGTGATAGGAATAATTGTATCTTTTCTATCATCATCTACTAAAAGTTCAGTAGTTCTCAGAACAACAATTTTTTTCTTTTTAACTCCTGGAACTACTGTAAATTCTTTACTTGGTTTAGCAATAATGATTTTACCTTCCATGCCTTTTGGAGGAATGATTTCAAAGAAAAATTTCATCTCTTCATTTTGAGTATTTTGAAGAAGGAATTTATAAGCATTATCTACTCTAATTTTTCCATCTAACATAACCTTGGTAGAATATAGACGAGTCTCTTTGTTGATATTAAGTAGCATATTTTCTTTTGTTGTACTCATATATGCAAGCATCATCATTAATCCCAACAGCAGTACCATATATCCCAAAGTTTTAGAACGGAAATATTTTGTCTTACCTTTTTGATCAACAATTTCATAATCACTTGACCAAGTTACAAGTGAAGGTTTACCCAGTTTACCCATAACGGTTGTACAAGCATCAACACACTCTAAACAGTTTATACAGTCTAACTGAAGACCTTTACGAATATCTATATGAGTCGGACAAACAGTTACACAGCTTTCACAAGCCGTACACTCAGCATGTGGCTGAGCAGCTACAATCTCTTTTTGTTTGGAATATAGTTTTGTATCTTTGTCATAAATATTTCCACCTCTATGCATATCATAGAGAGCCATAACTGTATGCTCATCATATAAAACTGACTGAATACGAGAGTAGGGACAAACATATATACAAAAATCTTCTTTTAAGAAAATAATGTCATAAATCAAAAAAGCTGCTATACCCAGAACAGTACCAAAAACTACCCAATGATTGTTAAAATCAGCTAGATAAACAAAAAAATCTTCAGGTGGAACAAAGAACCATAAAAAATCTGCACCGGCTATAAGAGCTAAAACAGTCCACAGTAAAAGAGCTATAAATTTTTTAATTTTATTCTCCGGTTTTGACATATCAGGTTCTTTTTGTTTATTTTTGATACGACTGCGAAGACCTAAGAGTTTTGTTTCAAT
>JAGHAW010000210.1 GCA_021161305.1 Sulfurimonas sp. | reverse complement strand
TCTAATAATTTAGCTATTTTAAAGATATTTTTTTCACTTTCAATAACACATGGACCTGTCAATAGCATCATGATTTAACCTTTAATTTTAAAAATGTCATTAAATTTCTTGCATAACCTAGATTCCGGATCAAGTCCGGAATGACGAGTTATAGAAATTTTTGTCATTCCGGACTTGATCCGGAATCTAGTTTTCCAAAAAGTTTATTATATCAAAACTTACTTAGTTCGTGCCACCATCAATCCAGAGAGTACAATAAAAATAATTCCACATGCCGTAATCATACTAGGCAGTGAATCACCAAGCATAACTCCTACAATAATTGAAAAAACAATATTTGCATAACTAACTGCCCCAACTATTCCGGCTTTTGTTTCACCATAAGCTTTTGTCATCAAGTATTGAGATATTGTCGCAAAGATTCCCATACCTATAACATAGACCCACACTATACCTGTTGGCATATGGAACTTACCTAGCATAAAATCAAGTTCTGGCATATGAAAATATTCAGAGACAACAAAAAGAATAATCGGTCCAACCGTTCCAACACTCATAAATGATAAAACTATTGCACGGGTATCATAAAACTTTCTAAGTTCTCTTATAGATGTATAAGCAAGAGCAGCACCAATTCCACTAAATATTCCTAAAAAATCATACTTTGTAAATCCAACCGTAGTAGGTTGAGTTATAAAAATTATCCCCACAAAACCAACACCAATTGCCAACCATGCTTTTAATGATAATTTTTCATGCAGAAACAGCCACGCAAAGATGGCTGTAAATATTGGTGAAGTTTTAGAGTATGTCATTGCATCGCCAAGGGAGATATGAGCGATATTATAGAAAAATGCCAAGAGTGCTGTAAAACCCATCATGCCACGAAAAAGAAGCAACCAAGGCTTTCCACCCTGATGTTTCATGGGCTTTTTAAGTACAGCAAAACCTATAATAAGTACCCCTGCAATATTTCTAAAAAACACAACTTCAAGCGAACTCATATGAAGACTCGCCAATTTTGCGAACGCACCCATAATAGCAAATGTAAAAGATGCAAGTAACATATACTTTACACCACTATTTAATTCCTTAATTCTTTTCATTTTGAAATTGTACCCATTTATTAACTTCTATTTTCTATAATTGCACATGGGAAATTTAATACTACTACTGCTTATTGGCGGATTTTTCTACTGGATATTTAAAAGTTATTCAAAATATTCCGTTAATTACTCCAAAGAAGCATTTAAAAACATGACTATTACAAAAGAATCGATTGAGCATAGTGAACTTGGTCTTTTTGTAGCTCTTGTTGCAAAAGTTGCGAAAGCTGATGGAAAAGTTGATGCACTTGAAGCTCAACTTGTCGGCATTATGTTTGATGATATTTCTGCTGTTTTTCCACATCCACAAAAGACAAAAGATATTTTAAAAGAGATATTTAGTGAGCAAAAAGATAGGTTTGACAACCTAGAAGAGATTGCTCACACTCTAGGTCAAATTATAAAAAGAGATAGAGCAAAACAACAGCAATTTATGGGATTTTTAATTCAACTTGCTTTCATTGATGGTGAAGTTAGCAAAAGTGAAGATGAAGTTCTTATAACAATTGCGAAAGCTTTTGAGTTTGACCCAAATACTTATCATGCGATTTTTGATCAGTTTGAAAAAATGATGAAAAATATTCATCCTAAAGCTAATATAAAAGATGCTTACAAACTCCTCGGAGTAAAAGAGAGTGATGATATGAGCGTGATTAAAAAAGCCTACAGAAAACTTATACGGGAGTACCATCCAGACATTATAAAATCTCAAGGTAGAGATGAGGCTTACATGCAAGAAGCAACAGCTAAAACCCAAGAGATAAATCAAGCTTATGAAATGATAAAAAATGCAAAAAAATAATCTACTTAAATCGACTACTATTGCATTGCTACTATGCTCACAGCTATCGGCTGTTAGTTTAGGCTCTCTGCTATTTCACGGAAACTGTACTACCTGCCATTTTGAGACTAAAACCGTTTCTGCTCCTGCTGTTATTGACTTTAGAGAACACTATATAACAGCTTTTCCAAAAAGAGAAGACTTTATAAAATATATGTCATCATGGGTAGCCAATCCTGATGCAAAAACTTCTATAATGCTTCAAGCCATAGAGAAACACGGTCTTATGCCACAACTGGGTTTTGATGAGGAAGTGCTTAAGGATATTACAGGGTTTATTTATGATACTGATTTTACAAAAGAACATGAAGGACATCCACACTAAATTCTTAAATAGGCTTTTTGCTTAACCTAGATTCCGTGTCGTAGCACGGAATGACGAGTTATAAAAGTTTTTATCACTCCGTGCTTGACAATAGCTCCGTCACTCCATGCTTGACAATAATTCCGTCATTCCGTGCTTGACAATAGCTCCGTCACTCCGTGCTTGACAATAATTCCGTCATTCCGTGCTTGACAATAATTCCGTCACTCCGTGCTTGACACGGAGTCTAGTTAATAAAATCTCTCTCCCAAAAAAAATCTATCCAATCATCAGCCTCATTTATCCAATAGTGGGGCTTATAAACAGAAGTTTTTTTATAAAAAAGTGTTGCGGATTTAAAATTTACACTCGGATGTTCAGATGCTAAGTGCTGCATAATAACTTTTAGCGTCTCCCCACTATCAGCTATATCATCAACCACCAAAACTTTTTTTACTTTACTAAAATTACACTCTCCAAAAATACTCAAAGTATCTCTTTTGCATGCTTTATCATAAAGTTCTGTTCTTAGAGTTTGTACTTCCCGAATCTCCAAACCCTCAGCCATAGCGTGTGCAAGAGTTAGCCCACCTCTTGCAATTCCTATTATGGCTTGTGGATTAAACTCCCCTA
>JAGHAW010000112.1 GCA_021161305.1 Sulfurimonas sp. | reverse complement strand
TAATTAATATTTTTCTAAGTTATATTTTTTCCAAAGTTCACTCGCTGCTACATTTCCACTATCTATTGATTTTTTTGCCCATTTTTTCGCATCAGGAAACTTCTCTTTATTACAGTAGGCTTCTGCCAAAAGATAGTAGGCATTTTTATTTCCACTATCTGCATTTATCTCCAACCACTTAATAGCCTTATCAAATTTTATAAGTTGCATATAAACAACACCTATATTTTCTATGGCTCCTTTATGACCTTTAAGAGCAGCAGCTTCTAAAAGTTGGGCAGCTTTAGTGACATTTTGATCAGTCGAATTACCTTGATAATACATAAGTGCTAAATTATACTGTGCATTTGCATTGCCCAAATCTGCCGAACTATCCAACCATGTAAGAGCTAAAGCTGAATCTTGTTTAACATTATGTCCAGTCAGATACATCATTGCTAAATCATATTGAGCATTAGCATCCATATTATGAGCTGATTTTTTTAACCAAAAAACCCCTTCTTTTGCATCTTTCTTTACTCCTACACCATTAAAGTAAAGGTAACTAAGTGCATTCTGTGCGACAGTATCACCCCTTTTAGCATCAGCTTCATATAACTCATACGCTCTCTCATAATCTTTTTTCTTAAAAGCCTCCAAGGCACTTTGACCAGCATAAATAGATGACACTAAAACCAACACTACTAAAAAATACTTACTCATCATAAACTCCATTACTTAAGTAAGAGGGGGAATATAATTTCATAACTAATGAGAAGAGAAGATATGAGATACTAGGCGAAAGTCCGCAGGAGCTACTAGTAGCTTCAAGGATTTTCAACGAAGTAGATTGTATCTTATCTTCTCACCCGAAGGGCAATATTTAAAAGGCTCATCTTCTGCGTTAAACTTTCATTAACGATACTAGTATCGCCAATAAAAGTTTGCCTTGAATCTAAACCTTTTAAATATTGTTAGTTATGAAATTATACTCCCCCTCTTACTTAATAATAATTTAGAAGGTTTTATATGTTTGGTTTAGGCTTTACTGAAATAATGATTATTGCTATTATCGCCGTTTTATTCTTAGGTCCCGACAAGCTTCCTAGTGCAATGATGGAAGTGGCAAAATTTTTTAGAAGTGCAAAAAAAACAATTAGTTCGGTTAAAGATTCATTGGAACAAGAGATGAATGTATCAGAGATAAAACAAGAAGCACTAGCTTATAAAAAAGAACTTCTTGATGCGACAAATGATGTTAAAAAAGCAACTGACATAAGTGATGTTGGTGCACAACTTACAAACTTGAGTGATGATATGATGGCTGACATAGAAGACAAGCCTAAAGTAAAAGAGAGTCCTAAGATTTCGCCTAAAGCTGAAAAAGTAACATTTGAGAAAAAAAAGAGAATTAAAAAAGAAGATGATATAGATGTTTGATGATTTAAGACCCCATTTAGTAGAGCTTAGAAAAAGGCTTGGTATTTCAGTCGGAAGCCTGATAGTTATGTTTTTTGTTATGTTTTACTTTCATGAACCGATTTTAGAATGGATAGTTGAACCTTTAAATACTGCACTTGTAGAAGTTGGTAAAAAATCGGTTCATGCTGCTGATGGTATGGTCACAACAAGCCAAGTTGGTGGAGCTTTCTTCGTTGCCCTAAAAGTCTCATTTTTTGCAGCAATTGTCAGTGCGTTACCGATAATTCTCTCACAAATCTGGATGTTTATCGCACCGGGGCTTTATGCCAAGGAAAAGAAGATGATTATCCCTTTTATAGTAGGCGGAACAACAATGTTCTTGGTGGGAGTTCTCTTTGCCTACTATATTGTTACCCCCTTTGGATTTGATTTTCTTATAACCTTTGGTAGTTTCAAATTTACGCCTCTTATAAATATTGAAGATTATGTGGGCTTTTTTACAAAAATAATGTTTGGATTCGGTATAGCCTTTGAATTACCTATTTTTGCATACTTTTTAGCTCTGCTTGGTATGGTAAATGATAGACAGATGATAGACTTTTTCAAATATGCTATCGTTCTTATATTTGTAGTGGCAGCCCTGTTAACTCCACCGGATATTTTAACTCAACTGCTAATGGCCGGACCACTAATCATACTCTATGGTTGTTCTATCTTGATAGTAAAAATGGTAAATCCTGCTCCACCTGAAGAAGAGGAAGAAGAGGACTCAGACGATGAAAACGAAGAAGTAATAGTAAAAACCCAAGATAGACTCGAAGAGTCAAAATAAAAAGCTTAGATAACTTACTAAGTACCTATCCATAAAGAACCCCAATTTCAGAAGCTTAAAAAGGGGGCTAATGTAAGGCGAAGATTCGCAGGAGCTACTAGTAGCTTCAAGGATTTTCAACGAAGCAGTAGCCCTCTTTTTAAGCTTCCCTTCGGGCGATAAGTAAATAGCCCTATTGCGTCGTTAGATTCCTTTGGATTAGCTAGCTAGTCCTTCAGAAATCTGCCTAGCACTAGGGCTATTTACTTATCGCTGAGAATTGGGGTTCTTTATGGATAGGTACTTAATATGACAGATTCTACTTTACTCACTTCTAGCTATAACTTTCATCTACCAGATGGACTTATAGCTACTCATCCAGCCTCTCCAAGAGACAGTGCAAAACTTCTTGTTTACAACCGTAAAACAGATAAAATCACACATGCCATATTTAGCGATTTTGAAAAATTTATCCCCCAAAATTGTGCTTTGATTTTCAACAATACAAAAGTTATAAAAGCTAGACTCTTTGGACATAAACCAAGTGGTGGAAAACTTGAACTTCTTATAAACAGACCACTAAATGCAAAAGATGTAAGCGTATATATAAGAGGAAAAGTAAAAGTTGGCACTCAAATCTTCTTTGATGAGGATTTAGTAGCAGTTGTAAAAGAGTTAAACGAAGATGGAAGCAGAATCGTAAATTTTTATCTCTCCTCCCCTAGTTCCCAAGCTCCAGCTTGGGAACTAAAAAGTTTACATTTTGAAGATATTTTACCAATTATAGAAAAAATAGGTCATGTTCCTCTTCCCCCTTACATTCAACGAGAAGACAACAAAGAAGATGAGAGTGAATACCAAAGTGTGTTTGCTAAAAATGAAGGAGCAGTAGCAGCACCAACAGCTTCACTTCACTTCACACCAGCCCAACATAAAAAAGTGTGTGAAAGGTTTGAACACGCCTATGTAACTCTTCATGTAGGAAGCGGAACATTTAAGCCTGTAGAAGTTGAGACTATCACCGACCATCCTATGCATTCAGAATATTATGACATATCTCCGCGAGCCAAAGAATTACTAGATTCTGATACTCCGATACTAAGCATAGGAACAACATCAACAAGAACCATAGAATTTTATGCAAGACATCCATATAAGACAAAAGGTGAAGCAAATCTATTTTTGCACCCAAACAACAAACCATTAAGAGTAAATCATCTACTTACAAACTTTCACCTGCCAAAATCAACCCTTTTAATGCTAGTAGCATCTTTTATAGGGGTAGATAAGGCACAAAAACTTTATGCAGAGGCTATAAAAGAGAAATACCGTTTCTACTCTTACGGTGATGCAATGCTGATTTTATAAAAGTATAACTTTTCCATTTTCTATTTGAATCTCACCACCGAGTTCAGCTTCAAAAACTCTATCTGGATACTTTTTTAATGCTTTTTCATAAGTTGGATTAGTTTTGCAATAATCAAAAAATTCATCACTCTTAATATCTGAAATATCAAAACTGCCGAATCTTGAAACAAACTCCTCTACATCATAAATAGCTTCTGCTTTTCCCTCTTGAAGTAGTCTGTTTGTAGCACTGCTCTCCCCTAACCTTTGAGGAAGAACAAATATTTTTTTTTCCATTTTTAGGGCAAATTCTACACTTCTCATACTTCCACTTCCAAGTTCAGCCTCTGCAACAACCAAAACATCTCCAAGAGCAACTACAAGCTCATTTCTAACCACAAAACTCCATGGAGTAGCACGAAAACCTAAATCAAACTGACTAAGAAGCAGACCACTCGCTTCTATATCTATAAGTAGATTTTTATTTACTGCAGGGTATTTAATATCTACGCCACATGGTAAAACTACTATAGTATTTAAACTACCTGCTCCTTTATGAGCAACAGCATCTATCCCCATAGCTCCTCCACTAACAACGCAAATCCCTCTTTTAGCAAGAGACGATGAAAGCTGATGAGTAAGAAAACGAGAATATTTTGATGGTTTTCTAGTTCCTACAATTGAGACTTTTTTAGATTTTAAAAGTTCAAAATTTCCACCATAGAAAAGCTGTGGGGGATAGTTTTTCATTGATGTTAATTCAGGTATCTTTTCTTCTACTTTTTTCATCTAATAAAGTCTATCTATATAGACTAACTCTACCTCGTCAAAAGAGTTTTTAGATTCACTTAGTGCTAAAATCGTGTTAGCGTGTGGGTGTCCTATGGCTATAGCAGTGCCATGAAGTTTTGCTATTTTTATCGCTTTTTTTATTTGAGATTTTATATATGGTTTATCCATTCTGTTATCTAAAAAGATATCCCTAGCAACATAATTCAAACCATAATTTTTCATAACTTTTGGAACTTTAGTCTCGGCAGTGGTTCTGCTATCTATAAAGTTGATATGTTGTGAGTTTAAGGAAAGAATCAATCTATTCATAGCAACTTCATTAGATGTAAATTTACTTCCCGTATGATTATTTATATATTTAACTCTTGGAAAAAGTTTTTTTAACTCTTTAATTCTATTTGATATAGTTCTTTGTGAATCATTAACATAGAGAGTTAAAGGTTCTTCTTTAGTAAAATTCATGGCTTCCATAGGCAGATGCACCATATAAAAACTCTCTTTTGATGCCAGTTTAGCTGAATTTGGACGATGTTTACTTGGTGGAAAAAAAGACATAGTTATAGGAATTCCTATAGCTTTTATAGCCTCTACATGACTTTTTACAGAGACATCATCTATAATTATCGCAAGTTTAGGTTTAGTAGTTCCTCTTTTTATCTCTCTATAAATTCTTTTAGGTGGGTTTGCTAATGAATCATACTCATGTGAAGCAGAAGTGTAAACCTTATACTTCTGCGATAAAACTTCTTTTTTCTTTGTCTCTTTTTTTAACACATTTTTTAGTCGTTCATTTACACTTGAAGAACTCTTTTTAGAGCTACTTTTTTCAAGTTTTTCAAGCATAGTAACTCTTTTTTGCTTCTGAAATTTCTCTTTTTTTAAAGCATCCTCTTTGGCATCAGAAAACCCGAAATAATAACCTGCAACCAAAGAACTCATAACAAGGGCAATTACTCCTAAAACCCATGCAATATAGGTTAATATTTTTGAGTTGTTTTTTGAAGTTCTTTTTTTTC
>JAGHAW010000076.1 GCA_021161305.1 Sulfurimonas sp. | reverse complement strand
GATATATATACGCCATATACAAGCTATATTACATCAAGTGCAAGTTATACTTATGATGATCATTACTCTTATTATGCTAGTTTAGATTATGATTTGGAAACTAACTATAAAAAGGGTTCTGAAATTGGCTTTTTATATAAAAAAAGGTGTTGGGAATTTGGGTTGAGACTTCTTGAAAATATTAGACCGATATTAACGCAAAGTGGTGATTCGTCTGTAAATGACAGATATCTCTATTTTACGATAATTTTAAAACCGTTAATGTCACCTGAAAGTTCATCAAATTTTGCTGCTAGACTTCCTGATTCTTTGCAAGGCATATAATGAAAAAATATAAAGATATACTGAAAAGTAGAGAAGATGCATCTATAAAACTAAAAGATGTTATTCCGATGCAGAGACTCAAAGATGAATCTTGGAAAATAGTAGCAGTCTCAAGAGGTGGTTTAGAGTTGGCTGTAAAGATAAAAGGTAAATTGTCAAATAGTATTGATTTTCTTTTTTCTGAAGCTATTATGGCACCACATAATGATGATTGTGAAATCGCTAGAGTTAGCGAAAGTGAAGAGATTGTTATAAATGAGAAACTTGTCTCTGCTTTTGAGATAAAATATGACTATATTTATGGTGAAGCACATAGAAAACATGAAGAGAAGATACTGAGTTATATCTACAAGTATAGAAAGGGTCGTCACTTCTCATTAGTGGAAGATGAAGTTGTTCTGCTTGTAGATGAGGGAAGTGAAACAGGCTCAAAATTTATGACAGCTCTTAAGACGATTTTGGCACAAAAACCAAAAGCAGTTTATATAGCTGTACCGGTTTTACCAAGTGATGTGTTGGAATCATTGGATCCATTTGCAGATGATATTTTCTTTCTTTATGATATAGATGATTATGTTGAAACATCTCTATATTATAAAGAGTTTGAAGATGTAACTGAAGAAAAAATAGAAAAATTACTAGAGGAAGTGAAACAAAATGAAATATGATGTAAGTTTAGAGTTGGAAAATAGAGTAGAAGATTACTCATTTGGAAGTGTAGCAAAACAAGCAAATGGTGCGACTTGGTTAAAATCAGGTGATACGGTTATCTTGGCAACAGTTGTAATAGATGAGACAGAGATAGTAAAAGATGATTTTTTACCTCTGACTGTTCAGTATATAGAAAAAACTTATGCAGCTGGTAAGATTCCAGGTGGGTTTTTTAAGAGAGAGACAAAACCGAGCGATTTTGAAACGCTTACTTCTCGTATAGTTGATCGTTCTCTGCGTCCTCTTTTTCCAAAAGGTTTTGGACATCCGACGCAGATAACTATTATGGTTTTTAGTGCAGCTAGTGATGCTGACTTACAAGTTTTAGCGCTAAATGCTGCTTCTGCTGCCTTATATACTTCTGACATAGATATAAACACTTCAGTTTCTGCTGTAAGAGCTGCTAAGGTTGATGGAGAAGTATTTTTAAATCCAACTCTTTCACAACTTAAAAACTCAACATTAGATTTGTATCTTTCGGGTACAAAAGATGACCTACTTATGATTGAAATGCGTTCATTTGGTGGTGAAGATATAGAGGTTAATGATATCTGTATAGACCCTATGATAGACCCAACAATGTCAAGTGCAGTTTTATCTTCACATGTTTCTAATGCAATGAGTGAAGATGAGCTTATCGGAGTTTTTGAAAAGACTCAGAAACTTCTTTTTGCTTCTAATGCTAAGTATGAAGATGCATTTGCTTCATCTAAAAAAGAGACACAAGATATAGAGTGTAAAGCTCATGTTATAAATGAAGAGATGGCTTCTTATGTAAGAGATAATCACATGCCAGATATAGCAGCTGCAATGAATCAAATGGCAAAATCAGAACGCTCAACAGCTCTTAGACAACTTAGAAAAAAGATACTTTTAGTTGAAGAACATTGGGTAGAAATAGAGTTAAAAGATGCTATTGAAAAAGTAAAAAAAGAACAGGTTAGGAGTCAGATATTAAACGAAAGAGTTCGTGCTGATGGAAGAAGTTTAACCGAAGTTAGACCTATCTCTATCAGTACAAATATTCTTCCAAACGCTCACTCGTCATGTCTGTTTACTCGTGGTCAAACTCAAGCATTGGTAGTTTTAACTATGGGTGGACCAAAAGATGCACAGATGTTTGAGAGCTTAACAGATTCTGGAACTCAAAATGAAAACTTTATGGTTCACTACAATTTTCCTGGATTTTCTGTAGGTGAAGCTTCTCCTATAATGGGTACAAAAAGAAGAGAGTTAGGTCACGGGAATCTTGCAAAAAGAGCATTGGAACCTATCATGGATTTAGATGGTCAAACAGTTCGTTTAGTTTCTGAGATTTTAGAATCAAATGGCTCATCTTCTATGGCTACTGTATGTGGTGGTTATCTGGCACTTAAAGCTGCTGATATTGAGACAAGTGATACTATCGCTGGAATCGCTATGGGTATGGTAAGTGACGGAGATAATTACGCTATCCTTTCTGATATTATGGGTTTAGAAGATCATGATGGAGATATGGACTTTAAAGTAACAGGTTCAAAAGATGGAATCACTGCTATGCAGATGGATATTAAACTTGGTGGAATCTCTTTAGGGGTACTAAAAGAAGCACTATATCAAGCTAAAGAGGGTAGAAGTCATATTATTGACATTATGGAAGAGGCTGAAAAAGAGATAGAGTTTAATGATGGTGTTCTTCCAAGTACAGACTTTTTTCATATAGATCCAAGTTTTATAGGTGAGATTATCGGTCAGGCAGGAAAAACTATTCGTGAAATTATTGAAAAATTTGAAGTAGCGATTGACATCGATAAAAAAGAGGGTAAAGTTAAAATTACCGGTAAAAATAAAACTGGTGTATCCGGTGCGAGAGGTCATATAGAAGGTATTGTGAACACTCCAAAAGTAGCTAAAATCAAATATGAAGTTGGCGATAAATATGAGGGAACTGTTAAAAAAATAGTTGACTTCGGAGCATTTATAGAACTTCCTGATGGAACAGATGGACTTCTTCATATCTCAAAAATTTCTGATAAAAGAGTAGAGAGAGTTTCTGATGTTTTAAGCGAAGGTGAAAAAATCACTGTTGAAATTTTAGAATTTAAAGGCAACAAAATCTCTTTAGGTAGAGCATAATTTCCATATAGCATACAAAAGTTTGTCATTTCGTATGCTATAGTAAAATTTGTCACTCCGTGCTACGACACGGAGTCTAGTTCCATATCTTCTGATACGGAACTTTAAATCCTTAACCCCAACTTTAAACTCCCTTTTAGTACATTTTGCATATAATTCCACATCAATTTTTAGTAGGGAAATCGTTGCATTTATGTTTCGGTTGCTTCATTTTACGATGAGGTTACGCTATCCGAACGATATTGTAATAATTATATTTGGAGAAACTTATGAAAAAAGTTCTATTTTTAATGCTAGCTCTTGCAACTGCTGCAATGGCATCTGACGGAGAGGTTGCTAACCAAACTCTTAAAGCTTACTCAATGATCGCTGCTGGTCTTGGTCTTGGTCTTGCT
>JAGHAW010000018.1 GCA_021161305.1 Sulfurimonas sp. | reverse complement strand
TTGTAAAAGAGTTGATGAGGGTGTAAATCTTTTGTCTAAGATGATTAGTGATAAAAAAATAGAGATTAGAATATCTCCAAACAAAGAGATTCACTCAAAAATTTATATTCTCAGAGAAAAGGAAACCATAAGACATAATGGAGAGATTGAGCATAGAGGTTCTGTCATAACAGGCTCTTCAAATCTGTCTGAAAATGGACTCTCTAAAAATTTCGAGTTTAATGTTGAACTTAGAGATAGCGATGATATAGCTTTTGCTCTTGAAGAATTTGAGCATCTTTGGTCAGGCTCTGTTGAGATAAGAGATGAAGATATAGAGAAGATAAAGCAAAATTCTCATCTAAAAGAGATAACTCCTTATGAACTATATCTTAAATTTTTGATTGAGCATTTTGATGATAGAATCAACTATGATCCAAATCTTATTTGGAATCTTCCTCATGGTTTTATGAAACTAGCATATCAGTTTGATGCAGTAACGGAAGGGCTTTCAAAGATTAAAAAACATAATGGTTTTTTTCTTTCAGATGTTGTTGGACTTGGGAAAACAGTTACAACGGCAATGATAGTTAAAAAACTTCTTTTTGACATAAAAGGAGAAGTTTTAGTGATAGCTCCACCATCTATCCAAAAAGAGTGGAAAGAAACATTTGAGAAGTTTGAAGTTGGAACACTAAGACATTATGATATTAAATCTTTAGGAAAACTTGAAAGCATAAGAGATACTCAAAAGTACGAGCTAGTTATCATAGATGAATCACATAAGTTTAAAAATTATGCAACAAGCAGATATGCTGAGCTTGAGCGAATATGTAAAGAACAAGTAAAGTATAAAAAGAAAGTAATACTTATCTCCGCAACTCCATTAAACAATAGACCTATGGATATAGCAAATCAGTTGTATCTTTTTCAAGATAAAAGAAACTCTACTATTAGTTCATTTGTAAATTTAGAGAGTTTTTTTGCTCGTATTGATAAAGAGTATAAAGAGATTATAAAGCCAAATAATAACAAACCTATAGATACCCTAAAATTAAAAGAGTTATCACTGAGAGTTAGGGAATCTATACTTCGTGAGGTTATGGTTAGACGAACAAGAACAGATATTCAAACTCATGGTATGTATGGGGATGATATTAAAGAACAAGGTTTAAAAATCCCAGTCGTTAAACCTATTGAAGATGTTAAATACAAGATGAATGACTCTTTGATAAAAATCTTTGATAAAACCATAGATATATTAACAAATAAACTGCAATATGATCGTTATAAAATTCTAGCTTATATAAAAGTCAAGTCCAGAAAAAAATATGGAAATGTAAGTGATAACATATTTGAAACAGGAGCATTAGAGTTAGCAAACTTGATGAGAAATATGTTAGTTAAAAGATTTGAGAGTTCATTTTATGCTTTTAAATCAACTTTAAGTAAGCAAGAAAAACATCTAAGTTCATTAATTGAGATGTTTAATAATAATAAAATTTTACTTGGTTCAAAAATAAAAATATTTGATATTTTAGATGATGAAGAGAGTGCTGAAGATAAAATTGAAGAGATGCTTTTAAGTGATAAAATAAAACAGTTTGAAACTTCAGATTTTTATGATGGATATAAAGAAAAATTAATCAAAGAACTAACTATACTCCAAGAGTTAAACAAGATATGGAGAGATGTAGAAGAAGACCCTAAACTAGATAAGTTTAAAGAAGTTTTACAAGAGCATAAAAATTCTAAAATGGTTGTTTTTACAGAGTCTAAGCAAACAGCTCTTTATTTAGAAAGTCAGTTAAAAGATTTTAAAATACTTTGTGTCCATGGTGGAAATCGTGATAAACTTAAAGATACAATCAGAGAAAACTTTAACGCAAATTATGATGAGAAAAAACAAAAAAATGAGTTTAATGTCATAATAACTACAGATACTTTAAGTGAGGGTGTAAATCTGCACCGAAGTAATATCATATATAATTATGACATACCTTGGAATGCAACAAGACTTATGCAACGCATAGGGCGTATCAACCGTATAGGTACTAAGCATGATAAGATATATGTAAATAACTTTATCCCATCAACTCAGAGTGATGATTTAATAGAGCTTTCAAAAAAAGCGTTTATAAAGCTTCAAGCCTTTCACTCTACTTTTGGTGAAGATAACCAGATTTTTAGTAAAAAAGAGGAAGTACAGAGTGTAACACTTTTTGAAGAAACAACTGAAGATTTAGATGAAGAATTGAGCTTTTTAGAAGAGATTAGAGAGTATAAAAATGCTAACCCTAAGAAGTTTAAAGCTTTAAAAAAATTACCTACAAAAATAAGAGTTCAAAGAGATGACAGTGTTATAAAAGATGCTTCATTTGTGTTCATAAAAAATGATAAATCAAAAGCCTACTATTTTGTGCAAGATAGTAGATGTGAACCTGTAAACTTTATAGAGATGGCAAAGCAGTTAAAAGTATCTTCTAGGGTTGGAGGTATAATGCCTTTAAGAGAGTTACATTATGAGCAAGTAAGTAATGCTATGCAATCTTACTCTAATGAACTTTCTAAACTTATACAAGATGTAAGTAGAACAAAGGTAGAAAATCCAACTGACAAAAAGGCAATAAATCTCTTAAAAGGTTGGCGTAGAAAAGATATAGCAGATAAAGAAATTATAAAAATCTTGATTACTACCATTGAAATAGGTCGTTATCAAAATATAAGCAAACAGATAAAAGCGTTAGAGAAAAAATCTTCTATTGTAATAGACAAAGCTTTACAAGACTTGAAAGATGAATTTAACTTAGAGTTTGAAGAAGATAAAGCTAAAAGAATCAAAAGAGATGCTCAGGTAATATTATCTGAAACATTTATAGGAAAATAATATGGATTTAGAGAAGTTTTTAAGCACAAGTTATAATAGCCAAAGTTTTGAAACATTTATATCTGAAATTTTTTATGGGTTTGAAGCTCTTAATTCACTTGATGAGGATGAAGATTTAAGTGAGAATGAAAAAGAGCATATAAAAAGTTATCGTTTTTTAGGACAAGTGGAGCTTGATGATGATAGTGAGATAGGTTTTTTTGAATTTACATCAACATCTTCACAGATAGAAAACAAACGAGTTGGTTATGCAAATGTACTTAAAAAACTAGCAAAAGATTATATGCTAGATGGTGCTATAGCTTCTTTTTATCATCCACAAAGTGATGTCTGGCGTCTCTCTTTTGTAGGTTTTGAGTATGATGATGGTAGAGCTAATGTAACAAATCTAAAGCGTTATACCTATGTCCTTGGTCAAGATGTAGCTGTTAAAACACCCTTAGCACAATTAAAAAAGCTAAAATATCCACAGTATAAAGAGATAGAAGAAGCTTTTAGTGTTGAGAGGGTTTCAAAAGATTTTTTTGATAAATATAAAAAGTTATATTATGACATTTGTGGGTACCTTATTCCTCAGTTAGCATATTTTGGTAATGAAAAAAAGCTAAAATTATTTACTAAAAAACTTTTAGGTCGTATAGTATTTTTATA
>JAGHAW010000107.1 GCA_021161305.1 Sulfurimonas sp. | reverse complement strand
TTATATTCTTTATTTTCATTATATCTTAAGAAACATAACGCTAAACTTCTTTTTATCGTTATATAATTTCAAACATAACGAAAAAGAAAGCATATAAAACAGAGGATAAGGATGAAGTTAGTAAGTGGAACAGTGTGTGAATTGTTTTTATCAAGCGACTTACTATATAGCCAAGTCAATGTTGATGGTGCAGTAAGATTACGATTTGAATCTTTTAATAATATGAATGATAAATATTACGGAACAAATCCTAAAACAGGTAAAAGTAGTGATAGTTGTTTACTGACTCGGTTGAGACTTGGTTTGACTTATAAATTTGATGAAAATTTCAAAGCTAAAATCTCTTTGCAAGATGCAAGAGCATTAGGTTGGGGATTTAATAACGATAATTGGTACAACAAAGAGTTTAAACAAGAAAACAACCCTCAAAGAGACTATTTTGAACTTAATCAAACTTATCTGCAATATCAAAACAAAAACAGTACCGTAACTATAGGTCGTCAAAAAATCGCATATGGCGATAATAGAGTTTTTGGACCCGGAGAATGGAAAAATGCCGGAAAATGGATTTGGGATGCAGTTAAAGTTTCCTATAAAAACGAAGATAACTATTTAGACTTTTTTTATGGAGCTACCATGCTTCATGACCCTGATAAATTCAGCCTTGAACATAGACACGGTTATTATGGAGGAGGAATGTATGGACACTATGCATATAGAAAAACTGCAGCTGCTGAGCCAATATTTGCTTACAAGCAAAATAAAAGAAGCAATGAAGCATATATTTCTATGAAGAGTTATTATGCCGGTTTTCGCCTATATGATGCTAATCTATATGGATATTTTTATGATATGACCTATCTAAAATCTTTTGGAGATTTTACTAAGCTTAATAACACAACTGTTGATATTGATGGAGTAGGCGTACATATAGAAGGAGGGTTCCATCTTAAATCATTAAATACCAAAGTGTGCTTAGGTTATACCTATGCAAGTGGCGATAATCCTGCAACATCAGACAGAGAAACTTTTGATGGAGCTTTTGGAGCAAGTGATAAATACTACGGGCGATTAAATTTAATGTCATGGTCAAACTTAAAAGACTATGAGCTTTTTACTATGATTAAACCAATGCCAAAAGTAAAAGTAAAAATTGAGTATCATAAATTTTATGCCGATGAACCTACAGGCAAATGGAAAAGTTACACGATTGCTTCAATGCAAAATGACCATTATGGAGATGAGGTTGATATAGTTACTAAATACAATTATAGTAAAAATATCAATTTAATGTTGGGGCTTAGTTATTTTGATAGTGGCGATTATATAAAAGAAGCATCTACAAAAAACAGTTTTATTATCAATGATAATGCTTATGGGGTGTTTACCCAATTTCAATATAAATTTACTACTAGGAAATAATATGATAGATACAAAATCAATAAACTTTTTTAGAAAAACTAATGTTTTTATCTTCATGATAGCTCTGTTGTTTACACAAAATATTTTAAAAGCAAATGATTCTACTAAAATTAATATTGCCGTAGAATTTGTTACACATGCAGCAAGTGCTCATATAGCAAAATCCAAAGGATGGTATAAAGAGGCGGGTTTGAATGTAAAAGCATTTGATAGCTATGTAAACGGTATGGCATTAGGTGCCGCTTTATCTCGTGGAGAAGCAGATGCAGCATATATTTGCTTAAGTCCTGCCATTAATGCTTATGCAAATGCAAGAGTACCTCTTAAAATTGTTTCCGGACTTCATCTGTATGGTTATAGTCTTGTGGTAAATCCAGATAAGATTAAAAAAGTAGAAGATTTAAATAATGCTAACTTTAATATCGGAGTTGTTAGGGAGGGAAGTGGTGCTGATGGAATGTTTAATATGATGGTTGAAAAATACAATCTTGATCGTTCTATTTATAAACGGGTAAAAAGAATGTCTCCTGCACATCTTTTATTGGCACTTAAAAACGGACAACTCGATGCTGCGGCAATGCCAGAGCAATATCCAAGTATGGCACAAGAAGCTGGATTTAAAGAGTTAGTCAGTGCGAAAGATGTATGGCCAGAAATGGAGGGGAGTGTCTTAATTGTAACTCAAGAATTATTAGATAGGAATCCCCAAGCAGTTAAAAAACTGGTTCAAGTGACTAAAAAAGGGATAAATTTTATCTATTCAAATCCAAAAGAAGCTGTTACTATAGTTAATAAGCATCTAAATATAGAGGGACAAAAGCTTTATCCCGGTCATCTAAAAAAGAAAGGGAAAATAGAAGAGGTACTTACTACAGAAAATAGTGTTAGAAATTCACTCTATAACAAGCTTGTAAATACACATGAAATAGACCCTGAAATGATACAAGAAGCAATTGACAATCTAGCTAGATGGGGAAATATCAAAAAATCATTTCCAGCGAATGAAATTTTAGATTTGAGGTTTATTAATGAATAGCGAACAAAATAACTATGCTCCAAAGATAAGAGGTATTTTCTCTATTTTAATTTTTATTGCTCTTTGGGAGTTTTCAATTCGTCTTGGTTGGATGCCCGGAAATATTTTCTTTCCACCTTTTTCAGAAGTGATTGGTGAAATTTGGGAAATGCTTTTTGATGATTTGCTTATCGATAGTTATAAAAGCAGTTTTATTCGTGTAATAATAGGATTTTTAGTAGGTGCAACAAGTGGAGTAATCATCGGTATTTGGATGGGTTGGAGTCAAAAAGTATATGACTGGACTAAACCCATTATATCAATACTCTATCCTATACCTGCTTTGGGATGGTTGCCTCTTTTAATGTTGATAATTGGTATAAATGAAGTTTTACCTGTTGTGATTATTTTTATCTGTTCTTTTTTTCCTATTGTTTACAATACGGTTAAGGGAATTAAAGAGGTCAAACCGGAGTTTATTAATGCAGCAAGGTTACTTGGAGCAAGTGATTTTGTTATATTGAAAAAAGTAGTTATTCCTCAAGCATTGCCTTATATTTTTATAGGTTTAAAACTTGAATCGGGTGCAGCTTGGAGAACAGTTGTAGCTGCTGAGATGATAGCTATTCCTACGGGAATTGGAGCTTTGATGATGAGGGCTGAAAATTTGATGCGGATAGATATTATATTGGTTTGTCTTATTATTTTATCGGTTATGTGTCTGATCTTTGAGAGTTTTTTTAGTTATCTTGAGCATAGGATGACTGGAGAATGGAACTAACATGGTAAATATAAAGTTAAAAAATATTAATAATTTTAATTGTAAAGATATTAATCTTGATATAAAAGACGGAGAGATGATGGTTCTTATCGGGCAAACCGGAGCTGGTAAAACAACTATACTAAATGTTATTTCCGGCTTAATTCCATACGAAGGTTCTGTATATTTTAATGGAAAATGTATGGATAATGTTTCACCTGCTAAAAGAGATGTTGGTTATCTGTTTCAATCTTTTGCTCTATTTCCAAATTTAACTGTTAGAGAAAATATATCTTTTGGACTAGAAGTAAAAGATTTTGATAAAAATCAAATTAACACAAGAGTAGATGAATTAACCTCTCTTTTTGGCATTGAACATATAGCAAATAGATATCCAAAAGGGCTTAGTGGAGGAGAAAAGCAAAGAGTGGCATTTGCCAGAACACTGGCAACAAATCCAAAAATTTTGCTTCTTGATGAGCCGTTTAGCAACCTTGATCCAAGAACTGCAAACATTCTTCGCAATGAGATGAAAAATTTGCAAAAAGAGTTAAATATTACTACTGTTTTTGTTACGCACAATCAAAAAGAAGCGTTTGAATTGGCAGACAGGGTTGCAGTAATAAAGAATGGGATTATAGAACAAGTAAGTAAGCCTATGGATATTCTTTTTAATCCTTATACACAATCGGTTCATCATCTTTTGGGTTCTCCAACTATTTTAAGGTGTGATGAGGTAAAAGAGCTTGATTTTGGACTTGCAAAAGTCACTTGTGGTTCTCTTAGTCTCGTTGTGATTAATGATGGAGAGCCGTTTGATAAGGTGGCGATTCTATCTTATGAGATACGGTTGTCAAAATATCCCATAGACAGTGTTATCCCAAATAAATTTAAAGCAAAATTAGTAGATGTGGTTGCTATTGGCAAATCTATAGTTCAGTTAGTTGTAGAAATCCAAAATACAAAATTAACAGTAGAACTATCAAAAACAAATTGGAATCAGTTGGGAATCGAGGTATCTGAAAATATATATATCGCCATACCTTTTGGTTCTATTATTACTTCAATCAAATAAAGGAAAAAAATGTTTAATTTAAACGACAATGAATTATTGGAATATATAAAAGAGGATATTGCTTATTTTGATCTAACTACTTATCTTCAAGACAGTAGTAATAAAAAAGCAAAAATGGATATTTATACTAGAGAAAATATTATTGTCTCTTGTTCCGAGGAAGCTTCACGAATAGCAGAACTTATAGGATGTCGAGTTGATTTTGTTGTTCCCTCAAGACAAAAATTAAAAGCAGGTGAAACTATTTTATCTTTTAGTGGAGATTATGAAAAAGTCCATCAAGCGTGGAGATCTTCGCAAGTGATATTGGAGTACAGTTGTAAAATCGCAACCTTTGCTTATGAGATGAAACAGGAGATAAGTGAGGTCAATAAAAATTGTGAACTTTTAACAACTCGAAAAACATTTCCATTTTCTAAAAAGTTTTGCATAAAGTCTATCATGATGGGTGGAGCGATGCCTCATCGTTTAGGACTTAGTGAAACGATTCTGTTTTTTCCACATCATAGAATCTTATATGCAGACAATAACGCTTTTTACAGAGCAATAAAAGGTTTTAAAGTCAGAACACCAGAAAAAAGAATAGTAGCAGAATCAGATAGTTTTGAAGATGCAAAAGAGTTGATGATTTACGGTGTAGATGTTTTACAGATGGATAAAGTAGAGATTTCACTGCTAAATAAAATCATAGAGTATAAAAATCAAAATTTCCCTCATGTAAAAATTTTGGCTGCCGGTGGTATAAACAAAGTAAATGTTAAAAGATATGCTCAGACAGGTGTTGATGGGATAGTTACAAGTGGTGTTTATGGCTGTGGTATGGCAAATATTAGCACTAAAATTTCTATTTTGTTACCAAACTAAGATATAATATTTTCAATTAAAGTTTAAGGTTTTATGGATTAAAGAGTAAATATTCACAAATAACAGACTATTTGCAACGGTTTTTAGACAATGAAGTTAGAAAAACAGGTTTTAATAGAGTAGTAGTTGGTTTGAGTGGTGGGCTTGATTCTGCTGTTGTTGCAGTTTTGGCTCAAAAAACTTTTAAAGATGAACTTTTGTGTGTCAAAATGCCATCGCACTACTCATCTCAAAGTTCACTTGATGATGCAGATGAGTTGTGTCGAGATTTTAATCTTAGGTCTGAGACAGCATCCATAGAACCTCTGCTAAAAGCTTATGAAGAGTTAAATCCAAATATGGACAACCTTAGAAAGGGTAACTTTTCATCTCGCATGAGAATGTCAACACTTTTTGATATTTCGGCAAGAGAAAGTGCTTTAGTTTTGGGTACGAGCAACAAAAGTGAACTTATGCTTGGTTATGGAACTCTATATGGCGATCTCTCAAGTGCACTGAATCCTATTGGTGATTTGTATAAAAGTGAAATCTTTGAGTTGGCTGAGTATCTGGGTGTTACTAAGGCTATTATTAAAAAACCACCTTCTGCTGATTTGTGGGATGGGCAGAGTGATGAAGCAGATCTCGGATACACTTATGCACAACTTGATGAAGCTCTTAAACTATATGTAGAAGATAGAATAAGTCAAGAAGATATGGTAAAGCAGGGCATCGATAAAAAGATGTTAGATATGATTATCGGAAGAATTTTTCGTAATCAGTTTAAGAGAAAAATGCCTGTAATTGCAAAATTGACATCAAGAACTATAAATCATGATTTTAACTATCCAAGAGATATAACTTTATAAAGAAAGAGGACTTAAAGATGAAAATACCATTTAGTAAATTTGTGAGTGGAGTAGAAGAACACTCAAATGTAAGTGATGTTTTAGATGGTGAAGATATAGATCAGGTTGGGGAGTTAGAGAGTGAGTTTGCTTCATACATCGGAGCAGATTACGCACTGGCAACTTCACATGGTACATCTGCTCTTCACCTAGCTATGTTAGCTCTTGACCTTAAAAGAGGAGATAAAGTTGTATGTTCTGTAAACAGTTTTCCAAATGTTCCAGAAGTTGTTCGCCACTTTGACGCAGAACCGGTTTTTATAGATATTGACCCTGATAGTTACAATATAAATCTTGATTTGCTTGAGGCTTATTTAGAAGATAACAAGTCTAAAAAACTAAAAGCTGTTATAGTTACTCACATAGCTGGTTTGAGTGTTGATTTAGATAGACTATATTCAATAGCTAAAATCTATAATGTAAAAATTGTAGAAGATGCAAGTGAAGCTCTAGGTGCTACCTATAATGGAGTTAAAATTGGCTCAACCGGTGCTGATATAATATGTTTTGATTTTTCTCCTCATTTAAAGAAAAATATTTGTAACGGTGGTATGTTAGTTACAAATGATGATGAAATTATGGAGCGTGCAAGACTGCTTTGTAACCATGCTATAAGTCGTGATGAAGATTCTTTGGAGTATATCTATGATATTGTAGATATAGGTAATGATTACTCCCTTAGTGAGCTTAATGCTGCTTATATAAGAGCTCAAATCAGATCACAAGATAAAAAGATTCAAAGACAACAAGAGATAGCTAAGATGTATAGCACTGCTTTAGATGGTGTTAAACATGTAACTACTCCTAACATGGGTAGTGAGGAACATCCTTTTTCTCTATATATTATTAAGATAGATAAGAATCGTGACTCTTTTGCTATTGAACTTAAAAACGCAGGTATAGGTACAGGACTTCATTATATCCCACTGCATCTTTTGACTTACTATAAGGCAAAATACTCTCTTCGTGTTAATGATTTTCCAGTAGCACTTAGAACTTATCAACAAGTTTTATCTATCCCAATTTATCCAAGTATGCAAGATTTAGAAGTTAAGTTTGTTATAGATAAAATCAAAAAAATAGCTAAAACAAGAGTTTGAAAAAAAGCTTAGTATTTTGGGTTGAGGAGTATTTCTACAACCCAAATTTAGTGCAAAAATTAGTCTCGTTTATTTTTCTTCCTCTTAGTTGGCTCTACTGCTTTGGCATGTGGATTCGATTTAAAAGTAAAACTCCACAAGATTTTGGTATTAATATAATCAGCATAGGAAACCTAAGTGTAGGTGGAAGTGGAAAAACTCCACTTACAAGTGCTTTGGCTTTGAAGTATGAAAATGTAGCTATAGTTCTTCGTGGTTATGGAAGAGAGAGTAGTGGACTCTATGTTGTAAAAGATAGAGATAAAATTTTGTGTGATGTTAGCGTTAGTGGTGATGAAGCGATGATATATGCCCATAAAGTTCCACATGCCATAGTCATAGTAAGTGAAGATAGAAAATTGGGAATAAAAAAAGCAAAAGAGATGGGTGCAAAAGTAGTTTTTTTAGATGATGCTTACTCAAAGCATGATATAAAAAAACTTGACTTGCTTATAGATGTAGATACTAAAAATCAAAGTTGCTTACCATCAGGTGCTTTTAGGGAGAGACTTTGGGCTACTAAAGATGCTGAAGTTCTAAAAGATGGAGTTGATTTTAAAAGAGTAGTTGAGCTTAAAGACAAATGTGATAAAATGTCACTCGTAACAGCCATTGCAAGACCACAACGCTTAGATGAATTTCTACCTAGTGTTGTAAGTAAAAACTACTTTGAAGATCATCACTCATTTAGCAAAGATGAGTTAGTAGAAATTCTTCAAAGAGATGGCTCGGATTCACTTTTACTGACTTACAAAGATTTTGTAAAAGTTGAATCGTTTGGACTTCTATTGTCGTTGCTTGATTTGCATATGGAAGTTGATAAAAAAGTATTTGAGATTATAGATAATTATATAGGAATAGATAGTGCAAAAAAAGATTGAAACAGTAAAAACCCTCCTTGATGCTCTGCCGTTTATCAAAGAGTTTAATAAAGAGATAGTAGTTATAAAATATGGTGGTTCGGCTCAAACTTCACCACAACTAAAAGAGAAATTTGCAGAAGATATTTTACTGATGTATCTTGTTGGAATCAAACCCGTTATAGTTCACGGTGGTGGCAAAAAAATCACAGATATGCTGGATGCACTAAAAATAGATACAAAATTTATAGATGGACAGCGAGTAACTTCTAAAGATGTTATGAGAATAGCTGAGATGGTTTTAAGTGGTGAGATAAACAAAGAGATAGTTTCACTTTTAAATTCACATGGTGCTAAAGCTATAGGTATTAGTGGAAAAGATGCTCATTTTATAACAGCAAAAGCTAAAGATTTTGCAAAATGGGGACTTACAGGAAATATAACAGCTGTAAAACCTGGTGTAGTTTTAAATCTAATTCATGAAAGATTTGTTCCCGTTATCGCTCCAATTGCTGCGGGTGAAGAGATGGGACATCCCGGATTTAACATAAATGCAGACCTCTGTGCATCACATGTTGCAAAATCAATAGGTGCAAATAAGATAATCTTTTTAACAGATACTCCGGGCGTTTTAAATTGCGATAATGAATTGCTGGAGACTTTAACACAAGCAGAGGTAGAAGCACTTAAGGCTAATGGAACTATCCATGGTGGTATGGTGCCAAAAGTAGATGCTTGTTTAGAAGCTATAGAGGGTGGAGTGCAAAAAGCTCACATCATTGACGGTAGATTAGAACACTCAATGTTACTTGAACTTTTTACATCAGAGGGTGTTGGTACACAGATAGTTAAGTAGAGGGATAAATTTGACAATAAAAGATATTGAAAACTATAATGAACTTTTAGATATTGTTTATGATAACGAAGAACTTATACAAAATAATTATAATTTAAAAG
>JAGHAW010000024.1 GCA_021161305.1 Sulfurimonas sp. | reverse complement strand
GTACTTTTCTTTTCATTTCTTTTCTTGATTCCTAAAGGGAAAGAATATAGGATTCAAAAGAGTGAGCTTAGGAAAGAGAATCTTAAACATAAAAGATATGAAAATTTTGATAGTGAGATATATGAAACACTTAAAAAACTTCAAGCAGACAACAGACATATAATAACTGCTTTTGATACATCATTTAATGCCAAGAGATTTCAAAAACAGCATAAAAGTTTTTTCAGTTCACTTACCCTTTCTGAAAAAACTGATGTTGCCAAGGAAAATGAGTTTAGTCTTTATGAGGTAAATACAACTTCACAGGTAAATTCACCAAAAAGTTTTTATGATTTTTTAGATGCATTAAACAGAAGTGATTGGATTATTAAAGTTAATTTTCCTATCAACTTTAAAAGAGATTTTGAGTTAATTCGTTCATCTTTTACTATGAGAGTATATGCCGTTTCTAAAGACTTAAATAGTAGCAAGTAACTCTTTGATTTTTAGAAATGCTTTACCGTTTTTATATAGGTAGGGTCTTAGTTTAGGCTCTATTTTTAAAATTCTGCACTCCTCTTTGAACCCTTTTGGCATCTGAAAATCATCTCTTAAATATGGTGATATAAAAATAAATCCTCTATCTTGGTTTACTACAAATTTTCTTCCAATAACGACATTTTTTCTCTCTTTTAAAAGCTCCCGTTCACTTGCAGTTGGCATATGAAGTTGGGATTTTAGATACTTGTCTATGGCAAATATATCTGCTCTGGAATTTTGTGAGCTTTTAAAGTATGCAAAGTTATCTACGGTTTTTATATCTACGGTTTTTATAAGATTCTCTCTATCTTCATCTATATAGTCAAAACTTTTTTTAATTCCTTGTAGATATTTATCTAAAAGAGGGGCGGTGTAGTTATGTCTAAAAGAGTTTCTTTTTATATCCTCATCAAAATTGCTTTCATCTTCAAAATATTTGATTCTGTTGGCTCTCAAAAAGCTTCGTAACTCTTTTTTGTCTAAGTGTAGAAGAGGGCGAACAAGTGTGTAAAAGTCTCGTTGTTGTTCTTTAACCATACCGGCTATCTCAGCACATCCGGCACCTTTGCAAAACTGCATTAGCATCCATTCAAATCTATCGCCTAAATGGTGAGCAGTAATAAGATTATCATAAGAGTTCTCTTTGATGATTTTTTCAAAAAAATCGTATCTTACCCCTCTAGCTTTTGCTTCAAAGTTTTTCTCAATTTTTGGAGCAGTTAAGAGGTGGCATGTGAGTTTATGCGTAGAGGCTAACTCTTGGGCATATTTAACCTCTTCTTTACTCTGCTTTCTAAGATTATAATCTACTATGGCTATATCAAATTTTATATCGTTTTGCAAAAGTAGAAAAAATAGGGCAGAAGAATCAACTCCTCCTGAGAATGCCAAAAGGTTTTTTTTACCCCTTAGACTATCTATTGATAACTTTTCAAGC
This sequence comes from Sulfurimonas sp., assembly GCA_021161305.1. Classification (GTDB taxonomy): domain Bacteria; phylum Campylobacterota; class Campylobacteria; order Campylobacterales; family Sulfurimonadaceae; genus Sulfurimonas. The sequence continues at coordinate 2,625 of JAGHAW010000024.1, read as the reverse complement.
ATTGTCTACTGTTGCAGTTAAGATAGTGCCAACGATGTCAGTTACTTCGGCTTTGTAGATTTTACCAAATTCCAACTCTTCATCTTTTACTCTATCATTTACATAAATCTCACCATCAATCTCAGGAGCCCAGATAGTTTTTTTAGCACTTAAAAGATATTCATGCTCATCACTCTCTCCATCAATAATAAGTTCTATTGTCTTACCAATATCAGCTTTTAGAGATTTCTTAGTAGATTCTGCTGCAATATCTCCAAGAGTTTGAGCACGGGATGCTATAAGCTCAGCAGAAATTTTATCCTCCATATCATAAGCTGGAGTTGTCTCCTCATCAGAGTATGAAAAAACATTAATTCTGTCAAATCCAAATTCTGAGGCAAATTTACACATCTCATCAAACATTTCATCCGTCTCTTGAGGGTGTCCAACTATAAAGCTTGTACGAACAAAAGAGTTAGGTAGCTCTCTCATAAAGTTAAGAAGTTCAAGAGTTTGAGTCTTTCCGAATCCTCTTTTCATTATGCGAAGCATATCATCGTTTATGTGTTGAATCGGCATATCAAAATAGTTATGAAATAGTTCACTTTTTGCGATAGATTTTAGCATAGATATAGTGGTTGTAGATGGGTAGAGATATAAAATACGAGCAGATTTTACTCCCTCTATCAGTTCTATTCTCTGGATTAAAAGGCTTAAACCATCTTTGATGTTTTGGTCACGCAGGTATGATGAACTGTCTTGTGAAACAAAACTAAAGTCAAAGTAACCTTTTGCCACCAAACCCTCTACTTCTTTGGCAATAGAATCCAAATCACGAGAGTTGAGTTTGCCTTTAAAAGATGGAATGGCACAAAAACTACAAGCTTGATTACACCCCTCGGAAAGTTTAATATATGCGTGATAAGTAGAACCAGTTACAACCCTTTCATTGCCGTCTATTAGAAAAACTTCATCAGAAAATCGGCTCTTTTTTTCTTTTAAAAGTTCATCAATATGATCATAATCACCAACTCCAGTAAAAATATCCACCTCTGGAAGTTGCACTACTAAATCATCTTTATATCTCTCACTTAGACACCCCGCCATAACTAAAAGAGAATCTTCTTTTCTAACTTCATGCAGGTTAAGAATCGTATTTATAGATTCCTCTTTTGCTGCATCAATAAAACCACATGTATTGACTATAATTACATCTGCATCTTCTTGGTCGTCTGTCAGTTCAAAGTTTTGAAGTTTCCCTAGCATCACTTCTGTATCTACAAGGTTTTTTGTACAGCCTAAAGAGACTATATGGAGTTTATTGTTCATTTTTCTACTTTTATTAAATTATTTTCATATTATATCGTATAATAAATTTATGAAAACATATGACTTACTTATACTTGGTGCAGGGGCTAGTGGTTTGATGTGTGCTTCGCACCTCAAAAAATCTTTTAGTGTGGGAATCGTTGATACTAATTTTAAAGTTGCACAGAAGCTGAAAATTTCCGGTGGTGGAAAGTGTAATATTACAAATGTAATTGTGAGTGAAAATAATTTTGATGGAGATGAAGAGTTTATATCCTACATTCTTAAATATTTTTCAAAAGATGATTTGCTAAAGTTTTTAGAAAATCATGGAGTTCTGCCTGTGATTAGAAAAGGCAGATATTACTTTTGCAAAGATAGTTCTGATGAGATTATAAATATCTTAAAAAGAGAGACACGATATGTAGATATGCTTTTAGATAGAGAGATTTTAGAAGTTACAAAAAACAGTGATATTTTTGAAGTAAAAACCTCAAAAGGTCTGCTTAAAAGTAAAAAAGTTGTTGTGGCAACTGGTGGAAAGAGTTATAAAACTCTTGGTGCCAGTGATATAGGTCTTAAAATTGCCAAAGATTTTGGTTTGAAAGTAAAAGAGTTCTCTCCGGCTCTTGTAGGATTTACAGTTCAAAAAGATCAATTTTGGATGAAAGAGTTAAGTGGCTTAAGTTGCGAAGTCCATATAAAAGTGAGAGATAAAATTTTAAAAGAGGAGATGCTTTTTGCCCATAAAGGCATAAGTGGACCAGCTGTTTTATCTGCTTCACTCTACTGGCAAAAAGGAAATTTAAGTATAAATTTTTTACCAAATCATAATATACTGGAACTTATCAAAGGAAGTAAAAAACTTCTAAGTTCTGCTATCCCCCTGCCAAAAAGACTTTCAAAAGCAATTTTAAAAGCTTTGGGTGTAGAAGATGTGGAGTCTAGAAAGATAACTCCACATGCCAAAGCAGAGTTAGAAAAAATACATAACTATGAGTTTGCTCCAGCAGGTAACTTTGGCTTTACAAAAGCAGAGGTAAGTCGTGGTGGTGTTTTAAGTAGTGAGATTAATTCTAAGAGTTTTGAATCTTGGAATGTAGAGGGTCTCTATTTTATTGGAGAAGTATTGGATGTAACCGGTGAACTTGGTGGATATAACTTTCAATGGGCATTTAGTAGTGCTATAGTTTGTGCTAAAAATATAAGTAATACCAATCCCCATTAATAATCAAAACTTTAAATAAAAGATAAGCCATCATTTGACTTCCTTAGAAAATCTTAAAGTTATTATCGCTGTGTTACAAAAAAATTTAACAAAGCAGATTATATATTATC
>JAGHAW010000198.1 GCA_021161305.1 Sulfurimonas sp. | reverse complement strand
CTCTTAAGTGGATATTCAACGCCTGACCCCCTTTTATATTTAACACTTTTGTAACACAAACTTTATACTATTTCGTAATATTTAATTTTTAAGGCAAATTATATGAAAAGAATTATTCCCCTATCTTTGATAGCAGTTGCATCACTATATGCAGCTGAAGTTGAATTAGCACCTATCAGTGTTGAATCTACAATGCTAACGGAAGTTAGCCAAAAGGCTCAAGTTTCTTCTGATCTTGCGGAAACACTATCTACCGAAATTCCAAGTATTGACATGATTCGTCGTAGTGGTATCGCTAATGATGTTCACATCCGTGGTCAAAAAAGAGATAATATCACTGTAGAAGTTGATGGAACAAAGATTTTTGGTGCATGTCCAAACAGAATGGATCCGCCAACTTCTCACATCTTGGCAAGTCAGATAAATGAAATAGAAGTTACTGAAGGTCCTTACGATGTAGAGACTTTTGGAACTATGAGTGGTGGGGTTAGAATCACAACTAAAAAACCAAGCAAAGAACTTCACGGTGAAGTAAACATGGGCTTTGGTTCTTGGAACTATACAAAAATCGGTGCTACTGTAAGTGGTGGTAATGATACTATTCGTGTTCTTATCAGTGGTTCAAGTGAGGCAAGTGACCAATACGAAGATGGTGATGGTAATACTATGGTTGAACAAGCTGCAACCGGTGGTGATGCTACTAAACACTATCTGCCTGCTTATGAAGATGTAAGCTCATATACAAAAAAATCTCTTATGGCTAAAGCATTTGTAACTGTTACAGATGACCAAGAACTTCGCCTAAGCTATACTCAAAACAAAAGTGACGGTGTTTTATACTCAAATACACCTATGGACGCTGTTTATGACTACTCAAACATCTACAGTGTAGAGTATGATGTTAAAAATTTAACTGATATTTACAAAAATGTAAACTTACAGTATTACTACTCTGAAGTTGATCATCCTATGGATAATGCATATAGAAAAGCAAGCCTAAGTCCGGTAAACGGAGTAGTAACACATCATCTATCAACAAGTATGCAAGGGCTTAAACTAAAAAATAATTTCAATATAGAATCTTATAAACTTTTAGTTGGTCTTGATGGAAGTAAAAGAATTTGGGATGGAGCTTACTCTAGAACAACCGGTGGTGGCTTTGATGGATTAAAAAGTATAAATAATGTATCAACTAGAAATACAGCTATTTTTACAAAACTGGAAAAATCTTATGGAGACTTAAGTTTCACTATGGGTGCTAGATATGATTCTACAGATATAGACCCATCTGGTACTCAAGAGTCAAATAGCTATAGCGCACTTAACGCAAATCTATTAACTTCATATAACTTAGACAAAGAAAACAAAATCTTTTTAGGTTTTGGTCAAGCTTCTCGTGTTCCCGACCCAAGAGAACTTTACTATAAAAATAAAGCAGGTGCTAAAGAAGTTGGTACACCTGATTTAGACCAAACAACAAACCAAGAGATAGATTTAGGATATGAAGCATCTTATGATATGTTTAGTATGAAAGTAAAAGGTTTTTACTCAATGCTAACAGATTATATTTACTTTAACACAAGTGCTGTTGGTGGTGTGCATCAATTTACAAACATTGACGCTACAATCTATGGTGCTGAATTAACTGCTTCTGTTTATGCTACTGATGATATTACTATTGATATGGGTGTTTCATATAAAAGAGGTGAAAAAGATAAAGCCTTAGATCTTCAAGATGATAAAGATTTAGCAGATATAACTCCACTTCGTGGAAATTTAGCTGTTAATTATGAGTATATGAATAACTCTATCGTTACTGCTGAAGTTCAAGCTTCAGACAAATGGAGTGATTTTGATGAAGACAATGGTGAACAAGAGCTTGACGCTTGGACTGTCGTTAACTTAAAAGTTAAACATGCAATTAATAAAAACTTTGACTTTACTCTAGGTGTAAACAACCTGTTTGATGAAACTTACGCAGTAAGTAACACTTATGCAGATTTAAATCTTGTTGCAGGTGGTGGTGATGTACTACTTCTTAATGAACCAGGAAGATATGTTTATACAAACTTAGCGTTTAAATTCTAATCTAAAACTCTTCTAGTTCCCAAGTTTTACTTGGGAACTCATACACAAATACAAACTACCAAAGCACTTTTTTATCCCAAACAAGCTAAAATTTCTCTATGATAAAAAGATACCCAACCAAAAAAATATTCGTCGGTAATGTAGCTGTTGGTGGTGATGCACCTATTAGCACACAGTCTATGACATTTTCAAAAACTCATGATGTTGATGCAACAGTTGAGCAGATAAGAAGACTCCACTTTGCAGGGTGTGATATAGCCCGTGTTGCAGTTCCTGATATGGAAGCTGCCCTCGCTTTAAAATCTATAAAAGAGAGAATCTCTCTTCCTCTGGTTGCAGATATTCACTTTAACCATCGTTTAGCCATTGAAGCTGCAAAAGTGGTTGATTGCATAAGAATAAATCCCGGTAATATTGGCTCAAAACTTAAAGTAAAAGAGATTGTAAAAGCATGTAAAGAGAGAAATCTTCCTATCCGTATAGGAGTAAACTCCGGAAGTTTGGAAAAAGAGTTTTTAAACAAGTATGGTCCAACAACTGAAGCTATGGTTGCAAGTGCCGAGTATAATATAAAATATCTTGAAGATGTAGATTTTACAGATATTAAAATCTCACTAAAAGCCAGTGATGTACAAAGAACTGTTGATGCTTACCGTACCCTTCGCCCTAAAAACAACTACCCTTTTCATCTTGGAGTTACAGAAGCCGGAACACTTTTTCATGCAACTGTAAAAAGCTCTATCGGACTTGGAACACTTCTGCTTGATGGTATCGGAGATACTATGAGAGTCTCTATCACAGGTGAATTAGAAGATGAGATAAAAGTAGCAAGAGCCATATTAAAAGACAGTGGAGCAGTTAAGGATGGAGTAAATATCATCTCATGCCCAACATGTGGACGCATAGAAGCCGACTTGGTAAAAGCAGTTGGAGAGATAGAAGAGAGAACAGCACATATAAAAGCACCTCTAAATATCTCAGTTATGGGTTGTGTTGTAAATGCCATAGGTGAAGCAGCACATGCCGATGTAGCTATAGCTTACGGAAAAGGAAAAGGTCTTGTAATGGTAAAAGGCGAAGTAGTAGCCAACCTAAGCGAAGATAAACTTGTTGATAGATTTATGATAGAAGTTGAAAAAATGGCAAAAGAGGTAGAGTCTCTCTAAAATTTATTTAGTTAATGTAAATTTTTCTTTCAACTCTTTCGCTTTTTCATAAGATTCTCTACTCTGTTCTACTATCTCATCAAATGCAAACCCTTTTATAACAATATCATATAAATAGGGTTTCTCTTTCCTCCAATTTCTGAGTGTTCTTGCATCAATATTTAAAAGTCTAGCCATATCTTGTTGAGTTAATTTCATAACCAAACTCTACATAAAAAATCATATTAAGAAAATTCGGAATTATATGTATGTAATTT
>JAGHAW010000021.1 GCA_021161305.1 Sulfurimonas sp. | reverse complement strand
TATCTGGACTGCAACAGAGATGCAGATGATTACAAAAAAGGGTAAAAAAACTCTTCACAAAACTACTTTTAAATTTTCAGATATAAAGTATAATCAAGATTTAGAAGAGTCACTTTTTACTACTCGTACACTAGAAAGAGGTCTATAAAAAATGCTTTTAAAACTACTCTCTTCATTAGCTTTTATTAGCCTCTTGGCATATGGAAATATTTACGCAAATGAAAATATAGATGATGATTTAGGTGGTTTTACTACAGAAAATGAAGTTGAAGATGAGTCTGCCGACTTGGAAGGTTTTGGAGATGATGAAGATATTGCCGATTCAAAGGAGACAACTCCATATGCCAAGACAGAAGAAGAACTATTTACACTGAGTGGAGATTTAGCCTTCAAAACTTCTGCCGGTTATCTTAAACACAGAGTTGATGGGATTGAGTATAGTGGAATAAATCAAGCACAGACCTCTCTATATCTTCAACTAGATTCCAAACTTTCTGATAGTTGGAAAGTAAGAATAAGTGGAGATATGTTTTATGACGCTATCTATGACATTTACTCTACAAATGACTATAGAGACGATATTTTAGATGCTTATAAAACTCAAATCAGACTGGATGATACCTACATTCAAGGTAGATTAACAAATAATATAGACTTAAAAATCGGTCGTCAAATTGTTGTTTGGGGAAAATCAGACAGCATCAGAGTTACAGATGTGATAAACCCCCTTGACAATAGAACTCCAGGCATGACAGATATAGAAGATTTAAGACTTAGTGTCGGTATGGCTAAACTTGATTATTATCTTGGCATGTGGAATCTTTCTGCTATGGTTATAGGTGAGAGTCGAATCATGCTTGAAGCTGCTCCTAGAGGTGAATTTTTCCCTGTTGAGGCAGTCTTTCCTGTAGCACCTGACCCATTTATAGAACTGAAAAACCCTGCAACTTCAGTAGAAAATATGCAATACGCTTTTGCAGCAAATGGAGTTTTTTCAGGATGGGACCTCTCTTTTTATGCTGCTGATGTTTTCGACCAAAAATGGCATATAAACCCATCTTCACACAAAAGAGAAATAAGCAAGATTCAGATGATGGGTTCTGCCATAAATATAGCAACAGGAAGCTGGTTACTAAAGAGTGAGATTGCCTATCTTGATGGGGTAAAATACAACTCAACAACCGATTCAAAAAACCGTTTAGATGTTTTAGCAGGAGTTGATTATATGGGTATAAAAGACACTGTTTTATCACTAGAGTTAGCAAATCGACATATCTTTGACTATGAATCTCAAATGTCAGAAACAGTTCCTAGCCCTGATTTTACAGACGAAGATGAGATGCAAACTGCCATCAGACTAACTCGCTCTTTTGAAAATGATAGCATAAATGCAACTGCCCTCTTAAGTATGTTCGGCTCATCATGGCAAAATGGTGGCTTTGCAAGGATTTGGGTTGAGTATGATGTGATGGACGCAGTTAGTGCAAACTTTGGAGTAGTTGATTATATAGATGGGGATAAACCACTCATGAAAGCAAACAAAGATAATGATAGAATCTTTGCAGATATAACTTATAGTTTTTAGGTTTTATTTATTAATCAAAAAAATCAAACAAGGAACAAAGCATGAAATGGATATTTGTAGCATTATTAGTTTGTAGTAGTCTATTTTCTGATATTATCGCAATAGCAAGTGATGGTAATAATTTAAATTCAAATATAAGTTCACAAGCATCAAGATGTAATTACTACATTTTTATTGACAAAAATGGAAATATAATTGAAATATTACAAAACTTTAACAAAGATATAAAAGGTAGAGCAAGTTCTAAATTGATAGATATGTTAAATAATAAACAAATATCACACTTTATCGCTTCTAATTTTGGTGATAAGTTGATTATGTCGCTAAATTCAAACAACATTAAATATACCACTTATAAAGGTACTGTCAATAGCTTTATTAAACAAAAAATAAAGAAATAACTAGGAATTAAACTCCAAAGTAACGACACTACCTACCCCAACTTTGGAAGTAACAAAAATCTTTATATTCATAGCTTCACACAATCTTTTCGCTATATCCAACCCAAGTCCATGCCCACTCTTATGCTCTTTATATGAACGCTCAAATATCTCATGTGGATTTTTTATGCCTACTCCACTATCTTCGATATAGAGTATATTTTCTTTAGTATAAATTTTTATAAAGCCATTTTGTTTACTGTATTTACAAGCATTTGAGATTAGATTTACTAAAACTTGTTTAAAAGCATTACGGTTTATTTGAACTGTAAAATTAACTATATCTACCTCAAAACTAATATCTTTATATATTCTTTGGTGAGTTGCAACTACTTCTTGAATGATTTGAGTTAGATTTTCATCCACCATAAGCATCGTCTCCTCTTGAAGTAGAGTAGAGAGGTTGTTGTGAAGTTCGCTAATATCTTCTACGCTTCTTTTTATCCTTAAAAGTGGTTTATTCTCTTGAAGTTCGCCACTTCTATCTAGTAGCTTCATATTTAATAGTATGGAAGTTATGGGGGTATTAAGGTCATGAATCAGATCTTTTGAGAAGTTATCTAGCTTTGTAATTGCTTCTTTCATCGGTCTCAATGCTCGAACTGCCAAAAAATAACTTATAACTCCAAACAAAAAAAGTAAAAATATCTGAAACGATATAATTTTTAACCTTACTTCAAAAACATTTTTATAATAATGACTCTTATCTTTTTGAGTTAAAATATATCCACCTCGCCAACGATATGGCATGTACTTTACAAATTTATCCTCTCTGATTTCAAAATTATCCATAGCAAAATCCGGAATTTCTATATCTAATATCTCATAAGTTATAGGTTTATTCGAATCTCTGTCTTCATTAGTTGGGGCTGGAGTTCTTTTTACTTTTAGTTGTCTAACAAACTCAATCATAGAAAAATGCTCTTTTTCTATTAAACCCTTTTTCTGCTCCTCAAAATAAAAAAAACCGGATGCTAAAATAAGCAAAGCAACACTACCAAAGTAGATAGTAAAAAACTTTAAAAATGCTTTCTTTTCATGCTTTAACAAGTCTGTATCCTACGCCTTTTATACTCTGAATCTCCAAACCTGCTTTTCTTAGTTTTGTTATGTAAACTCTCAAAGCCCCCTCACTAGACTCATTTACACTATCAAGCTCATGAAGAAGTTCCTCTTTTGTTATTGTCTCATTCATTCTTCTAAAGAAGATAGAAAGTAGTTTCTGCTCTAGTGGTGCAAGTAACACTAAGCCGCTATCATTTAAAAGTTCATTTGTTGTTATTCTGTAGATAAGAGAGTTATATTTTACTTCATTTTGTTGAGAGTGAAATGATTTTCTAAGTATGGACTGGATTCGAATAAGCAGTTCGTCAAAGTCAAATGGTTTTTTCAGGTAATCATCTCCGCCAACTTCAAAACCACGAGATAGTGAAGCTATGTCATTAAGTGATGTTAAGAAAATTGCAGGAGTTGTAGTTCCAGAATCTCTTAGCATTTTCAAAAGTTCAAAGCCATTAAAATCAGGTATATTTACATCAAATAAAAAAAGCTCGAACTCTTGGTTGTAAGTTGCATCTAGTGCATCATTTGCAGTTGAGGAAAGTTTGACTTCATATCCTTCTGCTTCAAGTAGTTCTACTAAAGTTTCAGAAAGAATGGGGTCATCTTCAACCAATAGGATTCTAGCCATATATTACATCCCTCAAAGCATTTCTTCTACCAATAATATTCTAGCCATTTAAATATCTACTCCCAATCTTCATATTTTGAGTTAGTATGTTTATCTTTTTTATATCGTTTTGCATTTTTACTTTTATCTAGCTGATTTGAACTATAAAGAATCTCCTCTTTTATATCTTCTACACTTTTATCTGAATCTTTAAATAAAATTATCTTCTTCACT
>JAGHAW010000218.1 GCA_021161305.1 Sulfurimonas sp. | reverse complement strand
GTCTTATATATCTATGAATAACTTTTATACAGCAACCGTATATGAAAAGGGTGCAGAAGTTATTCGTATGATTCACACTCTTCTTGGTGAGGAGAATTATAGAAAAGCAACTGATTTGTACTTTAAAAGTTTTGATGGGCAGGCAGTTACAACAAATGACTTTTTATGGGCTATGAGTAAGGTGAATGGCGAAGCCAGAGAGGATGCCCTGGGGTATGAGGCTAGTGGGCAGGATTTAACTCAGTTTGAGAGATGGTATCATCAGTCTGGTACGCCTACTCTTAAAGTTGATGAAGAGTTTCATAATGGAGTCTATAAACTTTGTTTAACGCAGGAGATTCCACGAGCCATAGATGGTAGCGAACAAAAGCCTTATTTTTTCCCACTAAAGATAGGTTTGATTGGGCTTGATGGAAAAGAGATCTTGGAGAAACTGCTGCTTGTTTCAAAGAAAAATGAGGAGTTTACTTTTGATGGTCTTTTATCTAAACCATATCTATCTATAAACCGTGATTTTTCAGCACCGATAATTATTCATCAGATTACAAAAGAGTACGCATTTTTAATGAAGCATGATAACAATAGTTTTGTGAAGTATGAATCAGCGCAAAATTTTGCCATAGAGACTCTAGAGGAGATTATGGAGTGTGGAAATATTGATGAAGAGTTTTTAAAGGCTTATGGGTATATCTTGGATTTGGATATTGAGCTTTCATATAAAGCACTGCTTTTGGAACTTCCATCAGTTTCAACTTTGATGCAAAGAGCTAAAGTAATAGATTTTGAGCCTATCTATCTGGCAAAAGAGAGATTGCAAAAAGAGTTGGCTACTATATACAGAGAAAAACTCATAGAGTTATATAACTTAAATCATTTTGCACTAAACAAAGAGATAGATTCTAAAAGTATGGGTCAAAGAGCCATAAAGAATCGCTGTTTGAAATTTCTTTCATCTTTAGAGAGTGATGAAGTGATTTCTATGGTAAAAAAACAGTATGAAGAATCTCTGACTATGACAGACAGAGTTGTGGCACTTGATATTTTAGAAAATTTTTCAAGCGAATCTGCTGAGTTTGAGTTGGCTGATTTTTATAAAAAATATAGTGATGACAGTCTGGTTATGAATAAATACTTCTCAATTTTAGCAGCCTCAGATAGAGATGGTACTCTAGGTAGAGTCATATCCCTGCAAGATGATGAGGTGTATGATGAAAAAGTTCCGAATCTTGTTCGTTCACTTATAGGTGTGTTTGCAAGAAACTACAAACACTTTCATGCAAAAGATGGCTCAGGTTATAAATTTGTCGCAGATAAGATTCTCGAAATTGATAAAATCAATGCTCAGATGGCTTCTGGACTCGCCGGAGCATTTAAAATTTATGAAAAAATGAATCCTAGCAATAAAAATCTAATGAAAACAGAGTTAAATCGTGTAGTTTCTACACACTCTCTTTCAAAAAATGTTTTTGAGATAATTAGTAAAATCTTAAAAATCTAATCTTTTAATTCCTAAAAACCCATCTTAAGCCCTTAAAACAGGGCTATAAAATTTTATATAAATATTTAGTATAATAATAATTACTTATATTATAACTCTTTTTCCATTTTTTGTGATAAAATTGTCACATAAATAAAATGAGGAGACAACATGGCAAGATTAGTAATTCTTGGAGCAGGTGTTGCAGGTCATACTGCTGCATCATTTGCTACAAAATGGCTTGGCAAAGAGCATGAAGTAGTAGTGGTCACTCCAAACTCAAAATGGAACTGGATTCCATCAAATATTTGGGTTGGTGTTGGAGAGATGAGTAAAGAGGAAGTGACTTTTGACCTTGCTCCGGTATATAAGAAAGTAAAAGCTGATTATAGACAGGCAAAAGCAGTTTCTCTTAACCCTGAGGGAAGTCAAAGTATAGATAGTCCTTTTGTAACTATTGAGTACACGGGACAAGACAGAGAAGGCGAAGTTGAAGAGTTGGAGTATGATTACATAATCAACGCAACTGGACCAAAACTTAATTTTGGTGCGACTCCTGGTCTTGGTGAGGGAACTGTTATGGGTGAGCATACTGTTTCAGTATGTACAGCCGACCATGCAGTTCATGCAGCTCATGAACTGCAAGAGTGTATAGCTAAGATGAGAGCCGGTGAAAGACAGAAATTTCTAATCGGTACCGGTCACGGTATGTGTACTTGTCAGGGTGCTGCATTTGAGTATATCTTCAACATTGAACATAAGCTTCGTGAAGAGGGTGTTAGAGATATGGCAGATTTAACATGGATATCCAATGAATCTTTCTTAGGTGATTTTGGGATGGGTGGACTTCACTTTAAGATGGGTGGTTTTATAACTTCATCCAAAGTATTTGCCGAATCTCTCTATTCAGAGAGAGGTATGAACTGGATTATCGGTGCTCATGTGAACAAGGTAGAATCTGGAATGGTTACCTATGAATCGTTGGATGGAACTGTCGATACAGAGGAGTTTGATTTTGCGATGCTGATTCCACCTTTTGCAGGTGTTGGTATGAAGGCTTATGGTAAAGATGGGAGTGATATTACAGATACAGTTTTTGCTCTAAATGGAATGATGAAAGTTGATGCTGACTATACAAAAACTTCTTATGAAGATTGGGAAGCGTCAGACTGGCCTAGAACTCTTCAGTCACCTGCGTATAAAAATATCT
>JAGHAW010000025.1 GCA_021161305.1 Sulfurimonas sp. | reverse complement strand
TTCTGTTTCAAGTGCAACTTTTTGTGATTTTGGACCAACTACAGCCGCTCTTGCTTTCTTTAACTCTTCTTTTGCAATTCCTTTTTCTATCCCAAGTAATTTTAGCTTCCAATTATACTCATCTTGTGGTGTAAGCCCTTTACTTTTGAGTAACATCGCATTTTTAACTTTTTGATATTCAATCTTACCAAGTAATAACGAATTTTTTATTGCATCTTTGGCAGACTTATCAGCTATTCTTGCTGCTTTCGCAGCATCTTTAGCAGTTGTATCTTTAGAACCTTTAGAACCTTTATCCATTTCAGCATTAAGTTTTTGCTGCATTTCAAAACGCTCTTTACCTATATTGGCAAGAGCTTCCTCAGCATCCATTTGAGCACCCCTATCAAGAGGATTTAATTCTGCTGTTGCTTTAGCTAAATCATAAGTTATCTGAGCAGCCCTTATTGACTTTTCACCATCAGCTTTGATTTTTTCAGCACCTTTTAGTGCTCCTTGTGAAACTCTGTTTTTCTCATTGGCTATTTCAAGCCCTCTTGCATCTAATTCAAGATTATCTTGTGTGATGCTTTTAGACACTTCTAACATATTCTTTTTAGCTTCAACAGTTCCTAGATATGCTTTAGATACATCAAGGTTAGCTTTGGTAAGTAATGCCAAACTCTCTTCACTTGAACCCTTTTCTTTTATAGTATCAATTATTTTTTTCTGAATATCAAGTTCAGTTTTATATTTATTTTTAGCCGTACTAACGCCATCTACAGCACCAAGCATTGATGCATCTTGACCGCCCAATGCTCCAACTAGAACACTAATACCTCTCACAGCATTTCTAATAGCCATTCCAACATCATAAAAGGCATTACGTAAATCCTTAGCTGCTCTTACTGCTTGTATAATTTTATTAAGTACTGCATCAGAAGCACTTGTAATCGCATTTACTTCACTCAACTGTGCTTTAGATACTTCCACATTTGCTTTTGCTTCATTAGTAAGTGCTTCTTGTATTGTTTTTTGTGCTTCAAGACTATCCTTACCATCATCAAGAATTGCTTGATATTTAATAGCAGCATCATTTAATCTCGCCTGTACTGATGCATAATCTTTAACAGCTCTAAGAGTATCTTCGTGAGCAGCATTTATCTTTCTTTGATGTTTATCAGATTCACTTAAATTACCAACCATCTTCTTTTGTATAGATTCATTTTCTCGCTGGTAATCTGCTTGACTCTGGTATTGTTTTGTAATATCATCATTTAATTTTTTAATAAGTTTACTATTTTCTAATTCAAGCTTGTTGAACACGGCTTGTGCTTTAGCTTGAGCATCATTCCCTTTTTCAGAACCTTGGTTAGCTTTTTTTGCTCTAGCCAATGCCATATAAGCATCACTGACTTTCTTTTGTAGTTCTAGTGTCTTTGAGTATGTTCCATTAAGTTGTTCTTGATACCTATTAGCCTCTGCTTGATACTTAAGTCCTTTTTCACTTAATCCACCATCAAGTTCATTTGAATCAAAACCTACAGTTAATTTATCTTTCTGAGCAATTAAGGCATCAACTTCATTAGCATATTTTACTAACTCTTTTCCTAATTTGGTTACCTCAGCAGTAACATCAGCTCCTGTTCTTAACCATCCCTCTAAATGTGCATCTATTTTTTGTTGAGCCATTAATTGTTTTAACTTTGCTACATGGATCCCCTCTTCTAATGCTAATCTTCTACCATCAGTAGCCGCATCATCAAGAGCTTTCTTTTCTTGCTCTAAGAGTTTTAGTTTTTGTAACAACTTAGTTACGACAGTTTGGTCAGCTTTTTTAGCAAGTCCTAAATATCTACCTAGAGCTAAATTAGCTTCAACTATTTTTTTCTTTAACTCTTCATACTCTTTTTTCTGTTTTGCTATGGCTTCTAACTGTGCTTCACGGGCAGCCGATTTAATAACTTGTTCTTGTTGAGCTTTAGTAAGTTCTTTAACCGCTTCTGCTGCATCATTTGTTCCAGCTACATAATCATACAATAAATATAACCCCGTAGCTAGAGCACCAATCCAACCAGCTTTTGCACCAAGTGATAGTAATGAGATTCTAAATAAGTTTGCTGTAGCTGTCGCAACAGCCATTACTACATTAAATCCTTTTACTGCTGTAATGGCTAAGATAACCCCACCTGCAACTTTAGCAATTACGGCAACTGTACCAGCCATTGCCTCAGCCGCTTTCCATGTTGATTTAGCCCAATCTTGAATGGTTTTAATCATATCTTTAACTGATTGGTCAAATGCCTCAGCAGAACTTCTATCAAAGATTCTGTCAAATAAACCTTCGGCTTCTTCACTGAACATAGATAGAAGTGTGTTTTTGATTCTATCTATCATTACACCCATACCCATAGACATTCTCTTGGCTTGTTCTTCAAGCCCTTCCATGTGGTCACCAAGTCCTTTAACTCCGACAATCATATCAGCAAAGAAAGAATTTTTAGCAGCCGAACGTAAAACATTCACAGACTGTTTTAATAGTACAGGTAAATCTTTTATAGCCTTTGTATATTTAGCATCACTCAGCCCCTTTAATTTATTCATTAAAGAAGTAAGAGCCGCTTCGGAATTATACCTAAGGGCATCAGCAAAGTCTTTTTGTGAAGCCCCTAACACTCTAAAGAACTCAACGTTTGACTCTGCATCGTCTTGTGTTAACTTCTGTAACCTACGTATATTTGTACCAATTGTAGATGCGTTTACACCAACTTTTGACATTGCCCCTGCTAAACTTAAGAAACTGTCTTTTGTAAGCCCTATTGAATCAGCAGCAGATAGTGCGTAGTTTGAAATAGTAGAAAAGTCTTCAATATTTAATTTTGTTGCATTTGCAACAAAGGCAAGTTGTTCACCGACATTTCGTATATCAAAGGCAACTTCCTTTCCAAACACATTCAAGAGTGATGACATAATGACTGCACCTTCTCGCATATCATCACCTGTTATTAATGATAATTCAGACAATACTTTTACAGCATCTTTTAACCCTGACGTACTATCAACACCAGCCCTACCTAAGGTTAACAATGCTTCTTGAATATCTCCAAATGATTGACCATAAGTAACACCAAGTGTTTTTACTGTTTGGGTTAATTCTCGACCTTCCGAAACAGACTTTTGAAGTACACCAGCACTTTGATACATGTATGTATCAAATTCAATTGTAGTCTTTATTGTAGCCGCTAATGCACTCTGAACCCCAAATAATGCTTGCCCCATCGCACCATATAATGCTGTAGTTTTAGCAGCATGTGCAATTGATTCAATACCACCCCATTTATCTTTTGATGATGATGGTAATGATGGTGTTTTTCTTGCAGCAGCTAATCGTTTTATATCTGCTAATTCTCTTTGAAAAGTTCTACGCTTCATATCTTCTATAAATTTTTGAGTTTTTCTAACTTCTGCAATTTCCCTTGCCGCAGTTCTACGTTTCATGCCTTCTATAAATTTCAATCTTTTCTTCTCAGCAGCTTCAATTTTCTTTTGCTGTTTTTCAACATCACTTAATTCTTTTACAAGCGTTCTACGCTTCATATCTAGGATAAATTTCTCTTGTTTTTTCATGGAATCTATAAAAGCTTTACCCATCTTATTTTGTATAGCTAGACGTTCTCTTGCAACCTTTTTAGCAAGAGCCAATTCTTTTTTGCTCATTGTAAGTTGGGCAAGTTTAGTCAACTGTTTTAGTTGATCTAATTCTGATGCAAATTGGGTAGTGTTAGCCCCTATCTCTAATAAGATTGATGTTTCTGATGCCATAAGAAAGACTCCAATACTTTTTAAAACATTATATCATAAAAGTATTAGGAGGTAGGGGAAGGTTTAAAGTCACTGGCGACCGCAGCAAAGCTGTCAAACGCAGATGCTTTTTTAACATTTTGAGTATTTTTAGGCATGTTACTTATGATGAAGTCAGTTACTTTGGACTTACCACCCAATGCATTTGCAGCCACCATCGTTAATACAGCCATTTGATGCTCTTGAATTGAGGGTGGTTTAGTTCGGACATATTCAATCCACCCATAAAATTCTCTAGTTGTTAAAACCTGTTTCATGATAAAAACAGGCATGCCAAGAATTTCAGCTATCTGATATTCTACTCGTTCGAGGTCGTTGAGTCGTTTCCCTCTTCATCAACCTCATCCTTCTTACCATCAATAAGATTATTGATCTCAGTCAAGACCGGACCAAATGAAGCACCGTATGACTTCAAATCTTCAACTGTAACTTTAGGGGCTATAAGGCACATCGCTGCTTTAACGTACTTAGACTCTGTAAGCTCTTTCATATCAAGTTCAGGCTTACCGTCTTTATCATATTTCTTTACAAGTTTATCTGTAAATTCATCTGACTCAAGCATTGTAAGCTCACGATACTTAATTTTTTGACCTTCCATAGGTTCAGTAGTTAATTCAGCTTCTTTCTCAGTAGCTCCGGCGAATTGTGCAAAAATGTTTTTCATTTTAATCCTTTTGTGTTTGTGATACAATTATATCGGATTAATATTAAGAAGTAAAGAGGGAGTTGTGAGATACGAAACGAGCAGTCCATTTGGACCACATCATTCCGATAAGTAGAGAGGGTAAGCACACTATAAATAATGTAGCATACTCTTGTGCCTCCTGTAACCTAAGTAAGGGTACAAGAGTGGTTTAGGTTACGCTGTACCAGCTACGCCAGAGCAGCGGGTGTATCCACCATAAGGTGCTAGAGTACAGGAGTACCCTACAAGTCCGTCCACAGGATAAGATATCGCATCACCTGATACTAAACATTCAGTCCATACAATATCACCACTAGCACCAGTAGTACCAGTAGATACATCTGCATTAGGACTTTCCATAGCAATGATAACAGGAGTGTTATTTTCCATTGCAGTAAAAAGTGCTCCCTGACCATCAGCATCTTTTGGATCAAATAGTAACTCAATAGTAAAGTCACCG
>JAGHAW010000137.1 GCA_021161305.1 Sulfurimonas sp. | reverse complement strand
CGTGCTTTGATGAATAGACCAAAACTTTTACTGATGGATGAGCCTCTCTCAGCTCTTGATCCAGCGATGAGAACTAAGCTGCAGAGTGAGATATTAGCACTTCATAAAGAGTTTGGTACTACTACAATTATGGTCAGTCATGACCCAAGTGAGATCTATCGTCTTGCAAATCGTGTAGTAGTTCTGAATCATGGTCAAATTATTAATGACGCAACACCGATAGAGATACTGCTTAAAACAAGTGGTTCCCAAAAGTTTTCTTTAGAGGGAGAACTATTAGATATTGTAAAAGTAGATGTAATTTATATTGCCATCATATCTATAGGACAACAGCTTGTGGAAGTAGTTGTGAGTAGTGAGGAAGCAGATAATTTAAAAGTAGGAGATAGTGTAAGAGTAAGCACTAAAGCATTCGCACCAACGCTTCAACAAAGATAGATTTTTAACATTTAAGCTATTTATCATCTTGTTTTTGGTTAAATACAAGTAACTTATAATAATAATTTGTATTGGTGAGGTAGCATAGTGGAAGTTAGTTACAATATATTGATTGTGGATGATGTCTTGGACAATATTCAAGTGGCAATGAATATCCTAAAAGAAGATAGCTATGGTTTTTCATATGCTAAAAGCGGTGAAGAAGCGTTAAAATTACTTAAAGATAGTGGTTTTGATTTAGTACTTTTAGATATTATGATGCCAGGGATAGATGGTTATGAAGTTTGTAGGCGTATGCAGAGTGATCCAATACTTTTAGATATACCGGTTATCTTTTTAACCGCTAAAGCAGATATAGATTCTATGGCAAAAGGGTTTGAAGTTGGTGGTTTAGACTACATTGTAAAACCGTTTCATGCCAATGAACTACTTGCTCGTGTGAAAACTCATCTTGAACTTTATAAATCTAAAAAGGTATTGAAAAACAATAATCTTTCACTACAAACCAAGATGGAAATAGAGCATAATCGTATCCTTAGTGAACTTGAGGCAAGTCAAAAAGATATGATTTTTATCTTAACTGAACTTGTAGAGTCTATTTCTGATGAAACAGGTAAGCATATTCGTAGAGTTGCTGAATATTCACGCCTATTGGCACACTATCACAAATGTATTTCTGAAGAAGATGCCAATATTATCTATCATGCAAGTCCAATGCACGATATTGGAAAGATGGCAATTCCTGATGCTATTCTGCACAAAGATGGTGCTTTAACAGAAGATGAGTTTAATATAATGAAAACACATACTTCAAAAGCTCATGAATATCTTAAAATGGCAAGTAGAAAAATAATGAAAGCAGCAGATCTTATTGCTTATGAGCATCATGAAAAATGGAACGGAAAAGGTTATCCACAAGGGCTTAAAGGTGAAGATATTCATGTTTTTGGTCGTATTGTAGCACTTGCTGATGTCTTTGATGCACTGACTCATAAGAGAACTTATAAAGATGCTTGGAGTGTTGATGATGCGGTCTCTTATATAGTTGAGCATAGTGGTACGCAGTTTGACCCTTATCTTGTTAAGCTTTTTGAAGAAAATATAGATGAATTTCTTTCTATCTCAAAAATTTAGATTTTTATTATTTCTCTTTATCTTTTTTCATACTCTGAGTGTTGCTGCTCTTAATTTTTCTCCACAAGAGAAGGAGTGGATTAGACAAAACCCTACTGTTACATTTGGTGCTGATTATAGTTGGCCACCTTATGATTTTATAGATGAATCTTCAAAACACACAGGAATTGCTTCTGATTATTTGTCTCTTGTCAGTCAAAAAAGTGGATTAAAATTTGATGTAAAAGCTGGAGTTTGGTCTGAAGTTATGGCTCAAATGAAAGCAGGTAAACTTGATGGCTTGACATGTGCAGTTTCTACTCCAGAGAGAGAAAAATATTTAAATTTTACTACACCATATACACGAATGCCTTTAGCTATCGTTGTTCAAGATTCGTGTCAAGATATACAAAAGATTGATGATCTTAATGGTAAAAGTGTTGCAATAAACAAGAGTTCATATCTGCATGAATGGCTAGAAAGTAATTATCCGAAAATAAATCTTTTTTTTACTTCTTCAAACAATGCTTCACTAAAGGCTGTTTCTTTTTCACATGCCGATGCTTTTATCGGAAACATTGCAGTAGCTACTTATATTATGAAAGAGCAGTACCTTTCTAATTTAAAAATTGTAAGTAATGTTCCAAATATTGAAACTAAGGTATCCGTAGCTATTGATAAAAAGAATACTATTCTTCTTTCAATTATTGAGAAAACATTACAAAGTATTACTCGAGATGAGCATGAAAAAATTAAAAGAAAATGGTTTAACTTATCTAAAAAGGAGACACACTCTCCATATATATTGAAACTCTCAACTAAAGAGAAAAAATGGCTTGAAGCTAACCCAGTAATTAAAATAGCTACTATGAATTACTGGACATATGATGAGGGTGGAAATAATATACATACGGATATATTAAAATTACTAAATAAATACGGTAAATTAAATATTATGCCTGTAAAATTTGATGCTTGGAAGGATGCAATTGGGCATGCTAGCAGTGGAGCACATGTTCATGGTATTACAAATCTTAGTTGGTCTAAAAATAGAGAAGAAAAAAACTTTTACTATACTACAGCTTACACTTTTGCACCAAATTATTTAATTGTAAAAAAAGAAAACAGTGATATAAAGTCATTAGAAGATCTAAAAAATAGAACAATCTATTTGAAGAAAAAATCAATTACATATAAGTTGGTGGAGAATTTATCTAAAAATATAAAGATTATTGGTCTTAGCAGTGATGATGAGATGTATAAAAAACTCTCTGCCAGCAAAGATGCAGTTGCCTTGATTTCATATAGTGCTGATAAAGAAAAACTTAAAAAATATAATCTAAAAATAGCCAAAACCATATATGATAAATATAGTGATATTGCTATTGGAGTAAGTCATAAACATCCTCATCTTCAATCTATAATCAATAAAACATATAAAGCTATTCCTAAAGATGAATTAACTTCACTGCGTAATAAAGTTTATAAAAAAAGAGTAATAAAAACAATTTATCTAAGTAAAGAAGAGCAGGAGTGGATAAAAAAATATCCTGTGATGACTTTTACATCAGATCCAAAATGGTTTCCGTTTGAATATATAGATAAAGAAACAGGTAAGCATAAAGGTCTTGCTAATAGTTATCTTAATATTGTGACTGAAAAAACAGGTATAGTTTTTAAACTTCTTAAGACAGATTCATGGAGTAGTTCTGTAAAAAAACTTAGATTAGGGCAATCTGATATGCTTGCATGCCTTCAACAAACGCCGTACAGAGATAAATTCATGAATTTTACTGATATATATCTTGAGTACCCCATAGTTATGCTAACAAAAAAAGATAAAGGTTTTTTAGCAGATTTATCAGAGTTAAAAGGAAAAAAAGTTGCACTGGTAAAAGATTATGCAATAGCTGAAACAATTGCTCAAGAGTATGTAGAAATAGATTTAGTATATGCAAAAAATGTTATAGATGCTTTAAATATGGTTTCTAAGGGTGAAGTTTATGCTTTTGTATCTGTATTGCCGGTAGCAAGTTACAATATCAATAACGGTGGATTTTTTGATTTAAAAATTGCAGGTAAAACAAAATATACTTCTAAACTTAGAATGGCTTTTCGAAAAGATGTAGATAGTCTTGGTGTAGATATAATAAATAAAGCTTTAGACTCCATAACTGATGAAAAAAAGATGCAAATATATAATGATTTGGTGGGTGTAAAGTTTGAGGAATCTATCGACTACACTATACTTTGGTATGTTATAGGAGTTGCCTTTTTTATCATTTTAATTGTTTTATACTGGATGAGTAAATTGTCCAAAGAGATAAAACATAGAAAAGTTATAGAAGAAGAGTTGCTTCAAGCAAGACAACATGCAGAATCAGCAAACAGAGCGAAGTCAGAATTTTTGGCAAATATGTCTCATGAGATTCGTACACCTATGAATGCTATTATAGGCTTTACAGAACTTCTTGATGAACAACTAAAAGAACCTCGTTTAAAGTCCTATGTAAAAACCATAAAAAGTGCTGGAAATACGCTTCTTACATTAATAAATGATATTTTAGATCTCTCAAAAATAGAAGCCGGAAAACTTGTTATAGCAAAAAAAGCAACAAATTTACACGATATATGCAATGAGGTAGGTTCTATCTTTATGATGAATGTTAGAAGTAAAGGTTTAGACTTGATTGTAAATGTAGATGAGAATGTACCAAAAAGTCTTCTTCTTGATGAGGTTAGAATTAGACAAATCTTTATAAATCTTGTTGGAAATGCTGTGAAATTTACAGAGCATGGATATATAAAACTTTCTGTCAGAGCCTATGATATAAAAAATCATCTTAGTAAACTAAATCTGGAAATAGATGTAGAAGATAGTGGAGTTGGGATACCTCAAAATCAATTAAAATCAATTTTTAAAGATTTTGAACAAAAAGAGGGTCAAGATAATCGTAAATTTGGTGGAACAGGTTTAGGGTTATCTATATCTAAAAGATTAAGTGAGATGATGGATGGAGAGATTTCAGTTAAGAGTATAGAGGGAGAGGGAGCGACCTTTTGTGTTCATCTTTTTAATGTTGATATAGCAAGTATTACAGATGAAAAACCTCAAGAAAATGACATTGCTATTGATGATAGAGAACTTATTTTTAGTGCAGGTAAAGTTTTAGTAGTGGATGATATTGAAGATAATCGTGAACTAATAGTGAAAAATTTTGAAGATACAGAGATTTCAGTTGTAACTGCCAATGATGGTTTAGAAGCTATAAAACAGTATAACTTAGAAAAACCAGATCTAATTTTGATGGATATAAGAATGCCAAATATGAATGGTTATGAGGCAGCAAAAGAGATTAAGAAAATTTCTGATGTACCTATAGTAGCACTGACTGCTTCTGTTATGCAGGATGATTATGATAGGTTGAAGGGTGAGAATTTTGATGCTTATTTGAGAAAGCCGGTGTTAAGACGAGAGCTTTTTTCAGAACTTTGTAATTTTCTTGAATATAAGCAGGTTAAAGTAGTCAAAGAAGAGAAAAGAATTATTTTAAGTGATAAAGCAAAATTAAATATAGCTAATATTTTAGATGCTATAGAAGTTGAGATAGTACCTCTTCATAAATTGGCACTAAAGAGTAATAATATTGCTGATATTAAAACTATGGCTTCAAAAGTTCGCTCTCTTGGTTTAGAGTATGAGGTTGAAATATTGGAGGTATATGCTTCTCAACTATATGAAGCTATTGATGCTTTTGATATTTCAAAAATGGAACAACTACTTCAAGATTTCAGTGATATTGAAAAAGATTTGTCTAAATAAGGAATTTTATGAAAATAGCCCAAAATATAACAGAGCTTATAGGAAATACCCCACTGGTAAAATTGAACATACCCTCAAAACTTACAGGTGCTACTATACTTGGTAAGTGTGAGTTTATGAATCCAACAAGTTCGGTAAAAGATAGAATCGGCTTTAATATGATTCGACGGGCACAAGAGGCTGGAAAGATTGTAGCCAATACCACTATCATTGAGCCGACAAGTGGAAATACCGGTATAGCATTAGCTGCTAATTGTGCTGCACAAAATTTAAAACTTATATTAACTATGCCAGAATCTATGAGTATGGAGAGACGAAATCTTTTAAAGGCTTTTGGGGCAGAACTTGTTTTAACAGAGGCTTCAAAAGGGATGAGTGGTGCAATTCTTAAGGCAGAAGAGTTACAAAAAAGCATACCCAACTCCATAGTGTTACAACAGTTTAAAAATCCTTCGAATCCTGAGATTCACTCTCTTACGACAGCTAGGGAGATATTAGAAGATACAGATAAAAACTTTAGTGCTTTTGTGGCAGCAGTTGGAACAGGGGGAACCCTAACAGGAACTTCAAAAGTTTTAAAAGAGGAGATAGCAAATATGGCTATTTTCGCAGTTGAGCCAGAGAATTCTGCTGTTTTATCAGGTGAAAATTCTGCTCCACACGCCATACAAGGAATCGGGGCGGGGTTTATCCCTGATATTTTAGATACTACACTCTACAGTGAAGTCATAAAAGTTTCAGATGAAGATGCTATAAAAACTGCAAAAATGTTAGCAAAAGAGGAAGGCTTACTTGTTGGAATCTCTGCAGGTGCAAATGTTTTTGCAACTATGCAAGTGGCTTCAAGAGAAGAGTTTAAGGGAAAATTTTTAGTTACTATTCTTTGTGATACCGGTGAGAGATACCTTAGTACGGCACTTTTTAGTGATGAATGATTTTTTAGAAACTATCAAAGCAGTAGATGGTGAGCTTTTCAATATGTCATATCATCAAAAACGCTATGAATCTGTTTTAAGTTCTTTTGGTTTTAAAAATTATAAAAATCTTATAGAGTATTTAAAACCGCCAAAATTGGGTGTTTACAGATGTAGATTGATTTATAATAAAGAGAATATTACTATAACATATCATGAGTATAAAAAGAGAGATATAAACTCTTTTAAACTAATTTTTAACAATGAGATAAATTACTCACAAAAATCTGCTTCAAGAGAAGATATAGATGCTCTTTATGATAAAAGAGATGGATGTGATGAGATTCTTATCATTAAAAATCTGCTTGTGACAGATACTTCCATAGCAAATATAGCTTTTTATGATTCTGGCATATGGCTTACCCCTAAAAATCCTCTTTTAAAAGGTACAACCAGAGATAGACTAATAGAAGAAGGAAGACTTTTTGAAGCAGATATTAAAGCACAAAGTTTAAGAAATTTTTCAAAGGTGGCACTTCTGAATGCTATGATAGATTTTGATGTTTTAGATAGATATGAGTTTTTGATATAATTATATAGTTGAATAAAGGAGGGGATGAAATTGTTAGAAAATGTAATAGAAAATAGTGATTTTTCTTTGATGATGCAGAGAAATATAGAAGAGTTAGTACTTCATTTTTTTGAAAAAGAGCAAAACTTTGGGATTTTATGTAGGATTGAAGATGCCTCTTTTGAGCCGACTTTACCACAAAGTATCAATGCAGAATTTCGTCCTTTAACACTCTTCTTTTTAGCTGGTTACACATTTGAAACAGCACGAATAGAAGAAGATTGTTTAGTTTTTGAAGCTGGTTTCGGGGCAGAAAACTTTGGTAGTTTAGTAAGTGTACCACTGCTTAGTATTATGCAGGTTATTGTAGATGAAACACCAGTTCTTATAAACCTATCTACATATAAAAAGATACAAAAAGTTGAAAAAACAGCGGATAAAAACGGAGTTAAAAACTCAATGGCGTCTTTTTTATCAAATCCGGAAAATTCTAAATTTATTAAAAAGTAGGGAACTTATCCCTACACTTTACTTAAAGATAGTAGGTAATGTACGACATTATCTACAAAAGCATCATGCTTTCTCTCTTTTAGGTAAGCGATATAAAAATGTCTATCTAGTCTGTGATTTTTAAGTCTAGCTTCAAAAAGCTTTCCACTCTCTATTTCGTTTTTAATAACATGATGAGAGATAATGGATACTAAGGGTTTTTCGGAATTTTTATCACTATTTAGTATGGACTCTTTTATAGCTGTTGGGCTACTAAGAACACCTAAAACATTGAAATTACTGCAGTGAATACCCATCTCTTCAAAAACTTCAGAGTAGAGTTTTCTTGTATGAGATGCTTCTTCTCGACAAATCCAGTCAAATTCAAGTAGTTCTTCTGCTTTTACATATTTTGGAAGTGGTTGATTTGAAAAAAGAACTAATTCATCTTCGCACCACTCTCTATATATGATTCCATCTCTAAATACAGGTGATTCTATCAGTGCAACATCTATTTTTTTGTCTTCAAGGTTATCAATAATTTCTTTTGAGAGACCAACGCTCATAAAAACTTCATTATCAATGCGTTTTTTAATTTCTCCAAGATATTTTGGTAAAATATAATTACCTATAGAAAAAGATGAACCCATTACAAAGGTAAACTCTTTATTTATTATTTTCAAGAGTTCTTTTTCGCTACTAGAGATGGCTTTTTCAAGTTTCTGAGCGATTCTATATAAATCTTCACCCTCTTTAGTAAGTAAAATACCATTCTTTTTTCTCTCAACTATCTTGGTGCCAAGATACTCTTCTATAAATTTTATCTGTTGAGTTACTGCAGGTTGAGAAATCCCTAGTTTAGCTGAAGCTTTAGAAAAACTTCTCTCTTTTATAACCATCAAAAATGTCTGTAATTTTGCGAAATCTTTTAACATTATAATTCCTATAAGTTTAAGTAATATAAAAATTATAACTCAAAATTATAATTAATGCAACAGTTTTGTAATAATTTAACACTTTTTAGTTATAATATATGAAATATAGAAAAAGTAGTGGTTGGTTATGGAAAAGATATTTGATAAACTAAATGAATCTCAGAGTAGTGCAGTTAGACAGACGGAGGGTTCTGTCTTGATTTTAGCAGGGGCAGGTAGTGGTAAGACTACTACAATTATTTCAAGGTTGGCTTACCTTATAGAAGGTTTGGGTATTCCAGCTTCAAATACTTTGACCCTTACCTTTACAAACAAGGCCGCCAAGGAGATGAGGGCGAGATCTCTTGCTATGATTAGTGATGTTGCATATCCACCGCTTTTATGTACTTTTCACAAGTTTGGATTGCTTTTTTTGAAGTTTAATATACACCTTTTAAATAGACAAAATAACTTTGTAGTGATAGATACAGATGATAAAAAACGCATCATTAAAAGGATAAATCATGAGATTCCAACACCTCTTATAGCAAGTGAAATCTCGAGATATAAAAACTCACTTTTAACTCCAGATGATGCCTACAAACAAGCGGAACTTTTTAATTATCAGCAAATTGCCAAAGTTTATGAAGAGTATGAGGCATATCTTTTAGAAAATAATTTAGTAGATTTTGATGATTTGATAGCACTGCCATATAAAATTTTATACCAAAATCCAGAGTTAGCACAAAAAATATCTCAAAAATATCAATATATTATGATTGATGAGTACCAAGATACAAATGAATTGCAACTAAAACTTTTACAAATTTTATGTACTTCACACAATAATATCTGTGTTGTTGGAGATGATGATCAGAGTATTTATGGTTGGCGTGGAGCACATATAAGAAATATTATGGAGTTTGACCAAGATTTCAAGGGTGCAAAAGTATTTAAACTAGAAGAGAATTATCGTTCTAAAGAACCGATACTAAAAGTAGCAAATGCACTTATAGAGCATAATCGTTCAAGACTTGGTAAAAAACTTATCCCAACTCGGGGAAGTGGTGAAGCCGTAATTGTTTTGAACTCAAATGATGAAAATGAAGAGGCTAGAAAAATTGCTTCTAAAATCTCTAAACTTATAAATTCTGGAATAACCGCAGATAATATAGCAGTTTTGTATCGTGTAAATGTTTTGAGTCGTTCTATCGAAGAGGGTCTTAATCGTGCTGGTATTGCCTATCGGCTTGTAGGTGGCTTGCGTTTTTATGATAGAGCTGAGATAAAAGATTTGATTTCATACATAAGAGTTGTAACAAATTTTCATGATGATTTTTCATTTAAACGCATAGTAAACAAACCAAAAAGAGGTTTAGGTAAAGCGAGTGTAGATAAGATAGAATTAGCAGCACATGCAAATGAAACATCTATATATGAGTATCTGAAAAAAGTATCTATTGGGGATCTCGAAGCACTTGTTAGAAAGAAAAATGCAAAAACTCTTAAAACTTTTATAAAAGATATTCAGAGCGTTTCTAAAGCAGCAGAAGAATCTTCATATGATTTTATTGATATTTTAGAAGATACTTTTCATCTAAAAGATATATATAAAGGTCATCAAGATGAATCGGATAAGATTCTAAATATGGATGAGTTTTATGGTCTGTTTCGTGATTTTATAAAAAAATCTCCAGAAGCACCTCTGGATGAATTTTTAAATGAATTGACGCTTCAGAGTGAACAAGATCAAGTGGAAGGTGCTAGTATCTATATGATGAGTATTCACGCTTCAAAAGGTTTAGAGTTTGATCATGTATTTATCATTGGGCTTGAAGAGGGCTTTTTGCCACTTGTAGGCGATGGAAGTGACTTAGAAGAGGAGAGAAGACTTGGTTATGTCTCTTTTACAAGAGCCAAAGATAGCTTAACCCTTTCACATGCAAGAAGTAGATTCTATAAAGGTAGAAGAAGTGATTTGGAAAAAAGCAGGTTTTTTAATGAAGCCGGATTGTGTGAAGGTTCTCTGCGAGTAGAGAAAAATACAGCTTTTAAAAAGGGTGATTTGGTTCGTCATAAAGTATTTGGAACCGGTAGAGTTAGTGGAATTAGTAAATCCGGTAGAGAATTTAAACTAAGCATTAACTTCGCTGGTACAACAAAGGATATTTTAGCCTCTTTCATAGAGAGACTATGAATCGGCTCTTTGTAGCATATAAACCAACAGGAATCAGTTCAAACTTCTTTTTATCAAAGTTAAAGCGAAAATATAAAGAGAAAAAAGCTGGATTTTCCGGAACACTTGACCCCTTTGCTAAAGGTGCTTTGATTGTAGGTTTTGGAAGTCATACAAAACTTTTTCGTTTTTTAAATAAAACTCCAAAAAAATACAGAGCAACTCTATGGCTTGGTGCAAATAGTGATAGTTTAGATAGTGAGATGATAGAAACCGTGGAAGTTTTAAAGGAATTTTCACATACTGTGATTGAAGAGGCAGTAGAGTCGTTAGAGGGTAATTTAGAGTATGAGCCGCCCATTTTTAGTGCAAAACGCATTAATGGTCAACGAGCCTATGATTTGGCTAGAGCAGGTAAAGAGTTTACGCTAAACAAAATTAATTCAACTATATATGAATCTAAACTTATACATTACACTCATCCTTTTGTGACATTTGAAGTGAGTGTTTCCGAGGGAACTTATGTTCGTTCTTTAGGTCGTATAATCGCACATAAACTTGGAGTAAGTCATGGAAGTTTAACTGCTTTGGAAAGATTAAATGAGGGGCAGTTTCATTACAAAAAAGAAGAAGCACTAGATATAAAAAAATCTCTTAATATTAAACAAAATAATTATCTAGGTAGTAGTGATAATCTCAAATATGGAAGAGTTCTTGCTTTAGAAGATTTAGAGATAAAAGAAGAGGGATGTTATTGGTTTGATAATGGCGATAATATCTCTGTTATAAAGATAGAAAAAGAAGAAGTAAAATATGAACTGGGCAGGATATTTATATGCTAGTATTGGCTAGAAAATTAGATGAGTCTATTGTTATTGGGGATGATATAACTATAAAAGTTATATCTATTGATAAGGGTGTTGTTAAGATTGGTATAGATGCACCATCAGATGTAGCGATACTTAGAAGTGAGTTGCTTGAAGATGTAAAAGATTCAAATATTGCTGCTTCAAAAGAGGTAAAAGTGGAAAGCTTAAACCTCCTTAGCAAGATTCTAAAAAGATAGTAGTTATGAAAGTTTACAAGGCTTATGCTAAGGTAAATATATTTCTTAAAATCACAGGGACTAGAGGTAACTACCATGAAATAGTTTCAAGATTTATGCGACTGAATTCTCTCTATGATGAGTTGTCATTTGTGCCAAAAGAGAGTGATGATTTTAAAATTATTGGCGATTTTTCTTGTACAACTGAACAAAATACAATTTATAAAGCATATTTTGCTCTTCGTGAAGCCACATCTTCAGAATCTTTAGAAAAGTTAATGAGAACACACGCCATAGAAGTTAAAAAGTTTATACCGGCTTTTGCAGGTCTTGGTGGTGGAAGTAGCGACGCAGCGACCTATTTAAAGATGTGTAATGAAGTACTTCATTTAGGACTTAGCCAAAATGAACTGGCTCAAATCGGTCTAAAAGTCGGTGCAGATGTTCCATTTTTTATCTATGGTTACGGCAGTGCAAATGTCAGTGGCATAGGAGAAATTGTAGAAGAGTTTGATGAAGAGCCTCTTGATTTTGAAGTTTTTACGCCAAAAATAGAGATAAGTACACCTAAAGTTTATCAAGCATATAGAGAAGATTTTTTTGCTCCTATAGATGGATTTAAAAGCCAAGAGTTAAAACAAACAACTTCACTAGATATTTTAAAAAGCATGAGTGTAGACGAAGCAAATGACCTCTTTAAACCGGCACTGCAAGAGTATAGAGAGTTGAAAAATCATTATAAACATGGCTGGTATTTTAGCGGTAGCGGTAGCAGTTTTTTTAGGGTTAAAGAGGATAAGGAAAATTAATGGGTGAAACATACGCCAAAAATAAAAAAGCTTATTTTGACTACTTTTTAGAAGAGAAGTTTGAAGCAGGGCTTGTTTTAAAGGGTAGTGAGGTTAAAGGAATTCGGGCTCATAGAGTGAATCTAAAAGATAGTTTTATTCGTTTTGTGGGCAGTGAAGCATTTTTGTTTAATGCTCACATAGGGAGACTCGAGACTACTCATCACTTTTATTCGCATGAAGAGAGAGGAAGTCGAAAACTTCTGCTTCATAGAAAACAGTTAGAGAAGATGTTAAAAGCAGTAAATCGAGATGGTTATACGGTTGTTCCTCTTCAGTTATACTTCAATGCCAGAAATATAGTGAAGATTCAAATTGCTATTGCAAAAGGGAAACAGCTTCATGATAAGAGACAGGATTTAAAAGCTAAAGATATGAAGCGTGATATTGCAAGAGCAATGAAAGATTATTAGTAAATTTTTTTAATTTAAAGGATTATTTATATGTCAGTTTTTCAGTTACTAATGTTAGGGGCTTCGGCTTTTTTTGCATTTAAAATTTATGAGCATATTCAGACGCTCCAAGAACCAGACTTAAGAGATGACGATTTTCCAAATAGTGAGCCAAGAAGTGCAGATGCTTTTTCTGTCTTTTCCCCAGAGGCTTTGGTTTTAAAAGCAGATGAAGCTTATGAAGAGGAAGATTTTCAAAGAGCATTGGCACTTTTAAATGAGGCAAATGAAAAAGATCCAAATAACTCTGATATACTTTTTAAAATAGCCTATATATTACAAAAAGTCAGTGATAATGAAGAAGCACTGAAATATTATAAAGAGGCTTTAGAGTTAGATAGAGATAATGAGTTTATTCATAACTCAATGGCGAGTATTTATAGAGTAAACGGA
This sequence comes from Sulfurimonas sp., assembly GCA_021161305.1. GTDB lineage: Bacteria > Campylobacterota > Campylobacteria > Campylobacterales > Sulfurimonadaceae > Sulfurimonas. Next base: position 5,619 of record JAGHAW010000137.1, on the reverse strand, counting down.
GAGTTTACATCAGCAAAAATGCACTTGCAGACCTCATTGGAATTAGACGGTAAAAATCCCGTAACCTACTATAACTTTGGAAATCTTTTAGTTGAAATGCAGCACAATGAAGAGGCTATATCTATGTATGAAAAAGCCATAGAAATAAATCCTGAGTTCAGTGAAGCAAAAGTTGAGTTAGAAAAATTGCAAAGCGAGTAGGGATGAAAATTTCAGAGATATATAAGTTTTTGGATGAACTTTCACCATTTGAGCTTCAAGAGAGTTGGGATAATTCAGGTCTTTTAGTAGGTGATTTTAACCAAGAGATAAAAAAAATTGTTTTAAGTATAGATGTTGATGAAGCTTTGATAGATTCTATGGAGAGTGACACTCTTTTGATAACGCACCATCCTATTATTTTTGGTGGATTAAAACAGTTGGAATTTAGTAAATATCCTGCAAATCTTCTTCAAAAAATGATTCGTAAAAATATTTCAAATATTGCAATGCATACCAATTTTGACCAAACTCATCTAAATGATTTTGTGGCAACAGAAGTTTTAGGTTATAAAATTGCAAAAAAAGATGGCTTTGTTGCTTATTTGGATATAGATGAAGATTTTGATATTTTTGCTTCAAAAGTTGCATCAACATTCAGACTTTCACATACAAGATGTGTTAAGTGTCATGATAGAGTAAAAAGAGTGGCTCTGACAACAGGTTCAGGTTGTTCTTTGATTAAGTCCATAGAAGCTGATTGTTTCTTAACTGGAGATGTTAAATATCACGATGCTATGGAGGCTAAAAGTATAAAAATGTCACTTATTGATATAGGACATTTTGAAAGTGAGCATTTTTTTGCAGAAATTTTGCTTAAACGTTTGAAAAATTTAGGTTTAGAAGCTATAATTTCATCATCAGAAAACCCTTTTACTTATATTTAGGTAAAAGAGTATAAATATTTAATCCAAAAAGGAGATTAATGAACTCACATTTAAAACAATTAATTGACCTATCACAAGTAGATAAAGAGATAGATGCGTTTGAACCTCAGATAGAAGAAGCAAATGCCAAGTATGAAGCAGCATTAGCGCAAAAAGGAAGTATTGATTCCGATATTGAAAATTTAGGCAGTGAAATCAGAGATGAAGAACTTAAAAAGTCTAAAAATGAACTGCATTTAGCTGAACTTTCTCAAAAACTTGAAGAAAATTCAAAAAAGAGTGGTGAAATTAAGACTGAACGAGAGATGAAATCACTTCAGCTTGAAGAAGAGATAGCAAAAGAGCAGGTAACTTTTGCAAATGAAGAGATAGAGAGACTTGAAAAAATTATAGAGTCTAAAAAAGAGCAGATTGAAGCTGCAAAAGAGTCTTTAGTTGAACTAGAGGCAAACTTAGAATCTGTAAAAGCAGAAGTTGATAAAAAACTGAAAGTGATTAACAATGACAGACAAGAAGTTTTCGTTAAAAAAGAAAAACTTCTTGGAAAAATAAATCAAAAAGGTTTATCTTTTTATCAGAAAATTCGTCGTTGGGCTAAAAACACTACGGTTGTACCTGTTGTAGATCAAGCTTGTATGGGTTGTCACATGATTATAAGTGATAAAATATATGCAGATGTTATAAAAGCTGAAGATATTACAACTTGTCCACATTGTGGTCGTATTCTGCATGTGGAAACTACTCAAGAGTAGGCTTTGAAGCCTTTTACGCTTTTTTACTATATTTTAAGTGTTGTGCTATATTTTATAGCACTTCCACTTTTAATATTTCTCTCTTTTAAACAAAAATACAGACAGTCGATTCCATCTCGTTTTTTTCTTTTTAACAATAAGAGATTTGAAAAAGAGAATGGTGTCTGGTTTCATGTATGCTCTCTTGGTGAAGCGAGAGCTTTGAAACCTATCCTTAATCTGCTTGAAGATAGCGAAATAAAGATTACAACGATAACTCAAACAGGACAAGTTGAAGCAAAGAAATATGATGCTGAGGTAAGGTACTTGCCTTATGAGATGTTTTTGCCATTTTGGATAAAAAAACAGAAACTGCTTATTGTTTTAGAAGCTGAGTTTTGGTTTATGCTTTTTACAATAGCTGCCTCAAAGGGTACAAAAGTTGTACTTTTAAATGCACGAATATCTGAAAAAAGTGCTAAAAAGTATCTGCAGTTTGCATGGTTTTATAAAAGAATGCTACAGCATGTCGAGATGGTTTATGCTCAGAGTGAAGCTGATAAAAATCGTTTTTTGGCACTTGGGGCTAAACATATCGAAGTTATAGGCAATATAAAACTTGCCGGTGAAATTATAAAAACAAAAGAGTATAAAAAGCCAAATGGCGAGGTGATTGTAGCTGGAAGCACTCATGAGGGTGAAGAAGAAGCAGTTTTAAAAGCATTTGTAGAGTATAAAAAACAGAGCGATGCAAAACTTATAGTTGTTCCAAGACATCCAGAGAGATTCAAGAGTGTATATGAGTTAATGCAAAAATATGCAGAGACAAACTCTCTAACTCTATCAAGATTCTCTTCAAATAGAGAGTTTTCAACTGATATGATTTTGGTTGATGCTATGGGTGAATTGAATAATATCTATGCTATTAGTGACTGTGCGATTTTAGGTGGAGCTTTTAGGGATGATGTTGGTGGACACAATCCTCTCGAACCTGCTTATTTTGGATGTAAAATTATTACAGGAAAGCATTTTTTTCACCAAAAAGAGCTTTTTAAATATGTTCATCATGTTCAGTTTGTTGAGAGTGATGAAATTCATAAAGCACTTATGGCATATAAAGATTTACCACCATCAATGGTTGAAGAAAAAATAGATTTAGAACCAATTGTAAAGAAAATATTAGAAAAATAGGGAAACAAAATATGGCAACAGAAAAAGCATATAAAATACTTGCAATACAAGAGGGTTTGTCAAATTCTCAGGCTAAGTCCATGATAGATAGAGGCTTGGTATATGTAGGTAATAAAAAAGTAATGATAGCTAGAGGTGAGATAGATGTAAAAACTATTTTTAGAGTAATTAAGATTGAGAGAGCAAAAACTATCTTTGAAAATGAGGATATTATTGTTGTAGATAAACCAGCATATGTAAACTCTGATGAGATAGAGAGACAGTTTAAACCGGCAGTTCTTCTTCATAGACTTGATCGTGAAACAAGTGGTGTTTTAATGCTTGTTAAAAATGAAGAGTTTAGAGAAAAAGCCATAAAAGAATTTAAACAAGATAAAGTTTATAAAGAATACATTGCTTGGGTTGAGGGGATTATTTCTGAGCCGATTGAAGTAGATAAAGCAATCCTCACTCAAAAGAAAAATAACAAAGCTTACTCAAATGTATCAGGAAAAGGAAAACCTGCAAGAACAGAATTTTTTCCAGATATTGTTAGTGCAAATAAAACAAAAATTAAGTGTATCATTCATAATGGAAGAACTCATCAAATCCGTACACATCTTCGCTACATTGACCACCCAATAGTCGGTGATGAGCAGTATGGTGGAAGACGAGCAAAAAGAGTTATGCTTCACGCCCATAAAGTAAGACTTTTAGGGATGGAATTTGTGGCAAAAGAACCAAAAATGTTCATAGATTTTCAGTAGATTTAATTCAATTTAGATATAATTCGCAAATTTTAGGAGATAAATAATGTTTGACACTTTAACAGATTCGTTTACAAATGCCATAAAAAAGATTCGTTTTCATGACGATGAGAAGGCACTTACAAAAGCACTTAATGAGCTAAAGAAAAACCTACTAAAAACAGATGTAAATCATAAAGTTGTTAAAGAGTTAATAGCAAAAGTTCAAATAGATACTAAGGCAAAGGGAATTGGTAAAGACCAGTTTTTAGATGCACTTAGAAAAGCACTATATGAGCTTTTAGAGATTGGTGGAAACAAGGGTTTCACTTTTGCTCCAAATCCTCCGACCGTGATTCTAATGACAGGACTTCAAGGCTCCGGTAAAACAACTACAACTGGTAAATTGGCTTTGTATCTGAAAAACAAACAGAAAAAAGTTCTTATAGTTGCAGCCGATTTACAAAGACTTGCAGCAGTTGAGCAACTTCGCCAAATTACAACTCAGATAGAAGTTGAGTTATATGAAGACGAAGCTACAAAGAGTCCTGTTGAAGTTGTAAAAGGTGCATTGAAAAAAGCTAATGACGGAATCTATGATGTAGTTTTAATTGATACAGCTGGTCGTTTGGCGATTGATGATGAGCTTATGGATGAATTAGCAAATGTTAAAAAAGCAGCAAATCCTGATGAAATTTTTTATGTAGCTGATTCACTTACTGGTCAAGATGCGATAAGAACAGCAACTTCATTTAAAGAAAAAATCGGCATAGACGGTGTGATTCTTTCTAAATATGATGGTGATTCTAAGGGTGGTGTAGCTCTTGGATTATCAAGCCAGGTTCAAGTTCCACTTCGTTTTATCGGTAGTGGTGAAAAGATGGAGGACTTAGAAGTTTTCATCCCAGAGCGTGTCGTAAACCGTCTTATGGGTTTTGGAGACATTGAAGGTCTTGCTGAAAAAACAGCTTCTGCCATAGATGAGAAAACTGCTAAAAGAATGACCAAAAAGATTCAAAAAGGAAAGTTTAACTACAATGATTTTTTAGAACAGATGGAATCTATGAAAAAGATGGGTAGCATGAGTTCTATCATGGGAATGATTCCTGGAATGGGAAATATGAGTAAAGCTATTAAAGATTTTGATTTTGAAAACTCCGGTGAGCTTAAAAATATAAAAGCAATGGTTTCATCAATGACTCTAAAAGAGAGAGAAAACCCAGAACTTTTAAATAATTCCCGTAAACAGAGAATTGCAGTAGGTTGTGGACTAACTCAGGTTGAGATTAACCGAATGATAAAACAGTTTAAAAATGCTGGTAAAATGGCTAAAAAATTCTCAGGTAAAAATGGGATGAAACAGATGCAGCAAATGATGGGACAAATGGGTGGAGCAGGAGCAATTCCTCGCTAAAATCCAAAATAGCAACGCATTTCCTCGTTCCCACGCTGGAGCATGGGAACGAGAGCAAATAGTAATGTATTTGTTGCGTTGCTTCTTTTGTTAGATACTATAGTGTCCTTCTTCCTTTAGCCTGTGCAACTACATCACTCTTTTGATTTTATTATTTTATAAATCTTTACATTTAAGAAACATCTAGCTATAATTCCACCATCGTAATAACTTCTGAAATAATCCCTCTGTGATTAGAAGGTACTTTTTATAAAAGTATAAGACGCCAAATGGCGGTAAGAGGCACAATAAATCTACTTATATATTTTTATTCTGCAAAAAACCCCACAAATTTTTATTAAACAAGGAAAACAAATGACAGTAATTAGACTTACTCGTATGGGAAGAAAAAAACAACCATTTTATAGAATCGCGGTAACAGATAGCCGTAAACGAAGAGATGGTGGTTGGATTGAACATATTGGACACTATAACCCAATGGTAGCTGAAAAAACTTTAGTTGTTGATAACGAAAGACTTGACTACTGGTTAAGTGTTGGTGCTCAAATGAGTAGCCGTGTTAAAAAGATAACTGGTCGTTAGTTATGATTGCTAATTTTGTCGCCGAGTTTGCAAAACTTATTGCTTCACAT
>JAGHAW010000146.1 GCA_021161305.1 Sulfurimonas sp. | reverse complement strand
GAGTACAGTACTTATTAGATTATAGTTTGCATATTCATTAAGTCTAAACATTCTGTTTTCAAAGGCGTATAGATGATTTATCAAATCTGAGTTTATTTCTATGAGCATTTTCAGTTCAATAATATTTTGCTTAGCATCTAAAAGAGTTTTGGAAACTCCTCTCATTTCCAATATATGATCATACTCCAAACTAATAATTTCTTTATTATCAAGTTCATTTTTTGTAACTAAATCACTTACTTTTTTACTGAAATTTACACTGTTTGAGTAATCTAATGCACTCAAAATATTTTTTATCATCATATTTTGATTATGCATAAGTTTATATGAATTGACTTTTACTTCATCTCGAGCAACAGCGTAACTATTTTTAGCACGCTTATTTACATGGATAATTTTTTCAAGTCTAAAGATTTCATTTTCATATAAATCAATACTCTTTATAAAAGAATCTTTATTTATCATTGCACTATCTAGAGCTTTAACATAACTAGATTCTTGCTCGTCTACAAGAGTTGAGAGCCTTCTTTGAGAAATATTATTTTCATTTAGTTGAGATACAAATCCCATCTGCTCTTTTATAAAAGCACTATATTCTACCTCCGCATTTAGGAGTAATGGAATAAAAAACAAAAATAATATAAGAAATTTTTTAATAATTTTCCCTTTAAATACCTTCAGCTATCATAGCATCAGCAACTTTTTTAAACCCTGCAATATTTGCACCATCAACATAGTTACCTTCAACTCCATAATCTTTTGCCGTAAGTGCAACGCGTTTACAAATCTGCTGCATTGTAATTTTTAGCTTCTCATCAACCTCTTCAAAACTCCATTTACTCATTGAGGCATTTTGAGCCATTTCAAACTCACTAACTGCAACACCACCTGCATTTGCAGCTTTGGCAGGTGCAAAACATATTTTATGTGATAAAAATGCATCTATGGCATGTGGAGTTGATGGCATATTAGCTCCCTCACTAACACTTACACAACCATTAGAGATTAAGTTTTGTGCATCTATCTCATTTAACTCATTTTGTGTAGCACAAGGAAAAGCAGCGTAACACTCTATACTCCAAACAGCATGAGCACCCTCAGGATACTCAGAAACTGGGATATAAGTAGCTTCTTGATGTGAGTTTATATACTCTTCAAGTGAAACTCTTTTTTCTAATTTCAACTCTTTAAGTAGAGCCAAATCAACTCCTCTAGAATCATAAATAGTACCTTTAGAATCTGAACAAGTAACTGGAATCGCACCTAAGTGTTGTAGTTTTTCTATGGCATGTAAGGCAACATTTCCAGCTCCACTCACTGTACATATTTTACCTTCAAGAGATTCTTTACCCTCCATTTCTAACATAGTTTCAGTAAAATATACAGTACCATAACCTGTTGCTTCCGGACGCATTAAAGAACCACCAAACATAAAAGGTTTCCCAGTTAAGACACCCTCATAAGATGAAGTAATCTTTTTATACTCTCCAAAAAGAAAACCTATCTCACGACCACCTACACCAATATCTCCGGCTGGAATATCTATACGAGGTCCTATATACTTGTGAAGTTCAGTCATAAAAGCAGAACAAAATTTCATCACTTCAAACTCACTTTTACCTTTAGGGTCAAAGTCACTACCACCTTTACCACCACCAATAGGCAGACCCGTAAGTGCATTTTTAAGAATCTGCTCAAAACCTAAAAACTTTAAAATACCCTCATTTACACTTGGATGAAAACGAAGCCCACCTTTATATGGTCCAAGAGAGTTATTAAACTGAACTCTATAACCTGTATTTACCTTTATGTTTTGGTTGTCATCCATCCAAGTTACTTTAAATTTAAAAATTCTATCTGGAACTACAAGTCTCTCTAAAATTGCATACTTTGCATATTTATCATCTGATTCTAAAAGTGGTGATATAGAGTATATAACTTCCTCCATCGCCTGGTAAAAAACATTATCCTGCTCACAAGTTCCTGTCTCAAATTTTTTAATTTTCATCTCTGCTATTGACATCTATTTTCCTTAATATTTATAATTTAATTATTCATTGATGTTTTAATCATCATTCTTCTTAAGTATGCTATTTTACTCTGTAAAGGTAAATCTTTTGGACAAACATCCTCGCAACCTAAAAGCGTCATACAACCAAACACCCCATCTTCATCCCCAATTAATTCGTAATATTCTTCATCAGTCCTCTTGTCTCTTGGGTCTATATGGTATCTTGCAATCTTGTTTAAACCAACTGCTCCGGCAAAATCCGGTCTCATCTGTATTGTACCACATCCTGCAACACAACATCCACACTCAACACAACGATCTACCTCATAAATCTTATCTGCTAACTCTGGTTCCATTCTCTGCTCTAATTTATCAATATCTAACTCTTCTTCTTTATTATGTATCCAAGTTTCGAGTCTTTCATTTAGACCACGCATCCACTTTCCGGTATAGATAGACAAATCACCGATAAGTTCAAAAAGAGGAAGTGGTGCTAAAGAGATATTTTCACCAAGTTTTGAAGTCAGGGTCCTACATGCCAAAGTTGGCTTACCGTTTACAAGCATAGAACAACTTCCACAGATTCCTGCACGACAAACAAAATCAAACTTAAGCGAATTATCATGATGCTCACGAATCTCATTTAGTGCTACAAAAAGTGTCATTCCATCAGCTTCTTTTACCTCAAAAGTTTCCATATGTGGAAAATCTTCTGGGTCATGTGGATCAAAACGAAGAATACTTATCTTCAGAATTCTATTTTTCTTTTCACTCATACATTTTCCCCCAGTCTCTCATTTATTCCTCTATATTTTTCAGGCAATTTATCTAAATAAGGCATCAACGCATTTTGAATTTCAAAGCGAGTTGCTCCATCTTTTTCTAACTTATCAGTAATTACATCAACCATGCTCTGTCTAATCTTTGTTTGTGGATGGTGCTGTGTCAAATCTTTTCCATAACCGCGAAACCCCGGGGGAAGTTCCATATTGTCGATTTTAATCTCTTCATAACTAACAGTTGGCAGAGTATCAGCTTCATCTCTCCATGAAGTGATAGTACGCTTCAGCCAGTTAGCATCATCTCTTTTAGGATAATCCTCCCTTGAATGTGCCCCTCTACTCTCCGTTCTATTGAGTGCACCCACAGCACAAGTAAGTGCAACTTTTAACATCTTTTGCGTTCTATAAGCATTTTCCAAAGCTGGATTTGCTGCACGGGATTTTGAACGAAATACTTCTATATTTTTACTTCTTTTATATAGCTCTTCAAGCTCATTAACAGCATCTTGCAAATCATCTCCATTTCTAAAGATTCCTACTTTGTTCATCATTATCTCTTCCATAGCACGACGAAGAACATAAGCATCTTCACCATTTTCATGACTTAATAGTTTCTCTATTTTATCTGCTTGAATTTTTAAAAACTTCTCTACAGTTGAACTTTGAACATCTACAGAGCTTTCTTGTTTATCACAAAAGTCACTTATATACTCAGCAACCAACATTCCGGCTACAACTGTCTCACTTACAGAGTTTCCACCCAAACGGTTAAAACCGTGCATATCCCAACAAGCCGCTTCACCACAGGAGTATAAGCCTTTTAGAGTTTGGGATTCCCCTGTATATTTTGTTCTAATTCCACCCATAGAGTAGTGTTGAGTAGGTCGAACAGGTATCCAATCTACTGCCGGATCTATCCCTAAAAAGTTTTCACAAATCTCTTTTACTTCACGAAGATTTTTCTCAATATGCTTCCTGCCAAGAAGTGTAATATCTAGCCATAAGTGATCTCCGTAACGAGATTTTACGCCCTTACCTTTTCTCATATGTTCAGTCATTCTGCGACTTACAACATCTCTCGAAGCCAACTCTTTTTTATCTGGCTCATAATCGGGCATAAATCTGTAACCGTCTTTGTCTAAAAGAAGTCCACCATCGCCTCGACAACCCTCTGTAGTTAAGATTCCAACAGGGACAATAGCAGTTGGATGAAACTGTATAGCTTCCATATTTCCTAAAGTTGCCACACCTGTTTCAAGTGCTATGGCTTGACCAATACCCTGACAGATAATTGCATTTGTAGAAACACTGTAAATACGACCATATCCTCCAGTTGCTATAGTGGTGGCTTTTGCAATATAAGCGACCAACTCACCATTCATCAAGTTTCTAGCAATAGCCCCATAACAACGACCATTTTCATGGATAAGCGAAATAGCTTCGAGTCTCTCATGAACCTCAACCTCATCCTGTTTTGCTTTGTTATCCATAGCATAGAGCATAGAGTGACCTGTTCCATCAGAAGTATAACAAGTTCTCCACTTTTTTGTACCGCCAAAATCTCTAGCAGTAATAAGTCCGTGAGCTTCATCTTTTTCTGTTATAGTTACTTTTTTAGCATTTATAATCGAATCATGATCGCCTTTTTTAACTCTACTCCAAGGAACACCCCAGGCTGCTAATTCTCGTATAGCTTTTGGTGCACAGTGAACAAACATTCGAGCTACTTCTTGGTCTGCTCCCCAGTCACTTCCTCTTATGGTATCACCAAAGTGAACATCCTCATTATCGCCCTCACCCATTTTACAGTTTGCAAGACTTGCCTGCATACCACCTTGAGCAGCTGCAGAGTGTGAACGCTTCGGAGGAACTAGACTTAAAACTATTGCTCCATGCCCTCTTTCTTTTACGCCCGTAGCAACTCTAAGACCTGCAAGACCACCACCAATGACAAGAACATCAGTACAGATAATTTTCATTAGTGTTTCTCCATTATAATTGTTTTAGATTTGTATCTCTCACCATCACTAAAGTTGTGTTCCAAACCTATTTTAGTATATGTAAAAAGAGAATAAGTACCTAAAAACAGATAGAGAGCTATCATTGTTTTCATAATCAATTTAAATCTAGCACGAGATACTTTTGTATTTTTCCCCTCCATAAATCCCCATTTCAGAGCCAAACGATAGAGACCTATAAGTGCATGTAAAACCACAGAAATAAGGAGTGCAATATAAAGAAACCCCATAAACTCATCAACCACCCTACTCGCTGAAGCAAACGGACCAATATTAGCAGGTTGAGTCATCATAATAAAAAGATGTACAGAACCCAAGAAAAACATAATAAAGCCTGTTATAGCTTGAATTAACCACAGAGATGTATCTTCATGCTTCATACTGACTATATGCTTTTTCATAATTCTATACTGTTTATAATTAGCAGGAAATTTTCGCATAGCAATACCGGAATGAACAACAAATATAACAGAAATAGCTGCTGCTAGAAATGAGATGATTCCAGGATGAGTTTCACCAAAAAAGTAGTAACCCTCAAACATTATAGTTACCTTGTACATCATCTCTTGTGAAATTAAGATAGAAGCTTCAAAGAGAATATGCCCCATAATAAATATACCTAAGATTAACCCCGTAAGACTCTGAATAAAATCCAATCTAGCAGGTGTTTTATCTATCTTTGTTCGCCTCATTGACACTCCATAATTTTTTTTGAAATTTTACTATAATTTAATAAAAAAACATATAATTAATTCAATAG
>JAGHAW010000020.1 GCA_021161305.1 Sulfurimonas sp. | reverse complement strand
GTAATATATATTTCATTATAAACCTAATGTTATTTTAAAAGAGTATAATAGCAAAAAAATAATTTATGGAGTTTAAATGCAGCTTCTTGACGGTAGAGCACTTTCGCAAAAAATAGAGATAAAAGTTACAACTGAAGTAAAAAAGTTAAAAGCACAGAATGGTGTAACTCCGGGTTTAGCAGTAATTTTAGTAGGGAATGACCCAGCAAGTCAAGCTTATGTAAACATGAAGAAAAAAGCTTGTGACAGGGTTGGATTTTACTCAGTAACTCACGAAATGCCTGAAGATATTTCACAAGATGCTATAGAAAATACAATAACTATGATGAATGACAATCCAAATATTGACGGGATTCTTGTTCAACTCCCACTTCCATCACAAATAGATGAAACTAGAATCTTAGAGTTAGTTACTCCAAGTAAAGATGTTGATGGTTTTCATCCATACAATGTAGGTCGTTTAACTACCGGTCTTGACGGTTTTGTTCCATGTACACCACTTGGGGTAATGGAACTTTTAAACGAATATGACATTGATGTAAAAGGTAAAAACTGTGTAGTTGTCGGTGCTTCCAATATTGTCGGAAAACCTATGGCAGCCCTACTTTTAAATGCTGATGCAACTGTAGAGATTTGTCATATATTTACAGATGATTTGAAAAAACACACACTTAATGCTGATATTGTTTTAGTAGGTGTTGGAGTTATCAATCTAATCAAAGAAGATATGATTAAGGATGGTGCTATCATCATTGACATCGGTATAAACAGAGCCGAAAATGGAAAACTTGTCGGTGATGTTGATTTTGCCAATGTTAGTAAAAAATGCTCATACATAACGCCTGTCCCCGGTGGAGTTGGACCAATGACTATCGCAATGCTTTTGAAAAACACTCTAAAAGCTGCAAAAATAAACGCAAGTGAGAAAGCATAGATGAAAGAAGTTTTACACAAAGCATACAAATTTTCAAACTCTTGGACAGGAACTATAATCATAGTTCTATTTGTTATATTTTTTGTAGCACAGGCTTTTAGAATTCCATCTGGGTCTATGAAAGATTCACTCCTTATCGGTGACCATCTTTTTGCTAAAAAATTTGCTTACGGTATCCCTATGCCTCACATCCCATTTCTAGAAATGTCAATCATGCCGTGGAGCAACTCTCTTCGCCTTATGGATGGAGATACTCCTTCAAGAGGAGATATAGTAATTTTCAGATACCCTCACAACACTAAAACTCACTTTGTAAAGAGATGTGTAGCACTTCCAGGTGACGAACTTTTTGTTTTAGATAAAAACTTCTATATTCACCACTCTGAAGGTGATGAGTGGATTAAAAAAGAGTTTGCAGATTATGAAACTATTGTCTTTGCAGGAAAAGTTTGGGTTAAAAATCCATATATGAAAGACCATCCGGGTATTCATCATGATGATAAAATCATAAATAGAGGAGATGCTCAAATAATGCCTATCTTTAACTTCGCTCCAATCAGAGTGGATAAAGATAACTATTTTATGATGGGTGACAACAGAGACCACTCAAATGATAGTCGTTTTTGGGGAGCAGTTCCTTATGACAACATAGAGGGAACTCCATGGTTTATATACTTCTCTGTTGATGACAATTGGGAGATTAGATGGGATAGAGTTGGTAAAACACCAACTGATTTAGAAGCTCCTTTTCATCTAAACAAAGCCATAGCAGAGAGAAAAACTATAGATAAAGATGATCATGGACTCTATTGATTTATTAAAAATCTTAGCAGCAGTATTAGCCTTGGCAGTAGCCATCATAGGACATGAAATAATGCACGGTTGGGTAGCACATAAATATGGTGATGACACTGCGAAAAATGCCGGAAGATTATCTATAAATCCTCTGACTCATATTGATTTAGTAGGTACTATTATTGTCCCTGCTACAATGTACTTCTTGCCTATTTTACTTGGTGGAGATAGTGGATTCCTGTTTGGTTGGGCAAAACCTGTTCCTATCAATATGGCAACAGTCATTAGAAGAGGTGGATACAGTGCTGCTATGCAAGTTGACTTAGCCGGTATAGTCTATAACTTTACTCTAGCTATTTTTGCTTCTATTGCTGTAGTTGCAATGGCTCAACCAACTACTGCTGATGGTCTAGTCTATATCTTTAGTTATATTTTTGTATTTCAACTACTCATAATCAATGTAGTTTTAGGAGTTTTTAATCTCTTACCTATACCTCAGTTTGACGGGGCTCATTTTTTAATGCATTTGGCTCTAAAATATAAAGTAAATTCTATTGCAGAGTTCTTTTATAAAAATGAGAGATACGGGATTATTGTTGTTTTAGTTGTCTTGATGACACCACTTAAAGATTATCTGTTACTAATGCCAGTACAAACCATACTAAATTTATTATTATCATAAAGGAAAAAAATGAAATTTTACATAGGCACAGACCATGCTGGAGTTGATTTAAAAGACTATACAGTTGAGTTATTAAAAGAAAAAGGTCATGAAGTTATCGACCTTGGACCTTTTTGTAAAGATAGAGTTGATTATCCTGATTTTGCTCACAAAGTTGCAGAAGCTGTTTTAGACGATTCTACTGCACAAGGCATCCTTATCTGTGGTTCAGGCATAGGTATGAGTATGGCAGCAAATAAGCACAAAGGCATTAGAGCCGCTCTTTGCCATGATGCTTATACTGCAACAGTAGCAAGAGGTCACAACGATGCAAATATACTCTGTTTTGGAGAGCGTATTGTTGGAAAAGGTGTAGCCGAATCTATCCTTGATGCTTGGATTGCAGGTGGTTTTGACGGTGGTCGTCACACGGGTAGAGTTGAGAAAATAGAAATTAACTAAAGGATATTCATATGTTTTGGGAATGGTCACTTTTAACAATACTGTCTATTGTATCGGTTTATCTGTTTGTTAAGATGTACTACTTTAAGAGTATTACAAACAAAGAACAAAGAAGCAACGACTTGATGAAATTAACTCTTCAAGAAGCTGAAATACTTATAAGAAAATATCAGATTCAATTACAGCGAGCATTGGGT
>JAGHAW010000233.1 GCA_021161305.1 Sulfurimonas sp. | reverse complement strand
GTGTATGTAGATCGTATTATGAATCTGGACAAGTTTCAATTGAGACACCTTATATTATGGATAAGATAAATGGTATAGAAAGATCGTATTTTGAATCTGGGCAGGTTAGATATGAACGTCCTTATAGTGATGATATGCGTCATGGAATCCAAAAAGAGTATCGGGAATCTGGAGTACTTTATGTGGAAACTCCGTATACTAATGGAGAATATAATGGTGTAATAAAAATTTACTACGACTCTGAACATCTTTCTCACGAAACGCCTTACATTAACGGAGTGCTAGAGGGTATCGAAAAGGACTATAATGATAGTTCGTGGGTGCTTGTATATGAAAAATCTTGGACTAATAATGAACTAAATGGAACAACCAAATACTATTCGAGTGGGGGATGTTTAAGAGAAGAAAATATTTACGATAATGGTGAATTTATTAGTTCCAGAACTTATGAATGTAATTATTAAGAGGTAGAAAAAGGAGTGTAAATAATTTTTTTATGAAACTTAAGCAGTATTTATTCCTAATTTAGTTTTGATTTACTGTGACTCAAAGCCGATTTTTTTACCGACTGAACTTCTAAGAATTTTATTATTATTATAAACCTTAAAGGGTATATGAATAGAGCCGAAATTTTTTCTTAAAAGGCTTCTGACTCTTTTACCCTCAAGCAGACTCTCTCCTTGCACATAGATGTCTAAAATCTCATCTTTGAGTGCTTTATCATCTCTTCTAATCCTAACAAGAACAGCTTCAATGCCATCTAAAGACTCTATCAAAGATTCTATCTGCAAAGTTGATATGCGTTTACCGGCTATCTTTGCCAAGTTTGAACTACGACCAAGCAATTTAAACTCTGTTGGGCTTACTATCTCAACTATATCTTCTGTTTGAAAAGGCAGTTCTACATCTTTTACACCACCTGCCAATACTTTTTTAGCGATAAAAGGTGAAGACACCCTGAGCATACCCTCATTTTCACCGACTTCTACGCCCTCATAAGCATTTAAAATAGTCTCATCATCTGTTTTATATGCCATAAGTCCTGTCTCTGTTGAAGCAAATAGTTGCATCACTGAACTACCGTAATGCTCTTTAAACTCTTTTGCTTCTTCTATTGGAAGAGGTGCTGTTGATGTCAAGAAGAGTGTTTTAGAAAAATCAACATCTTTTTTAATTCTATTTAGAGCTTTTATAAAAACTGGAGTCGTAACAATTAAAGTACCCTCTTTTTGTGCTTCTACAGCCAACTCTTCTGGTAAAAAATTCTCTTTTGTCCAAATCTCTACCCCTAAGTTTTTAGGAAGAATTGCACCCACATCTATACCATAAATATGTACATATGGAACGGTTGAAACAACTCTGTTAAACTTCTGCTTAGGTAGTGTTTTTATAAGTGCCTCGGACTCTTTTTCTAAATTCTCTTTTGTTTTGTAAACACCTGTTGGTGTTCCTGTTGTTCCTGATGTGAAAAAGAGATACTGAAAATCTTTTTGGTTTAACATATCTTGGTCTAAACCCTCAACAAAACTTTTTAGAGATGGTTGCGACTTATCATATATAATATCAAAAATGTCATTTTCATAGCAGTAGAGTGCGTGTGAAAGCTGCTCCACTTTTGTTGAGGGGTTGTCAATCTTTGCAACCTCAACGAAACATTTTTTATCCATATCATATATTTTCATATCTCTCTCCCATAAAGTAAAATAAAAATAGCTCCAACACCAATAGTTATAACAAACCCAATGGAGTTAAGAGCTACCGTATCACTAAAAATAAGTACCCCAAACCCTGCTAATGTACTAAACAACGCATACTTAATAGCACTCTTGGTTTGACTTAAAGTTTTAGTTTTGTGCATATAAACACCATAATCTATACTTATGGCAATAAGTATAATGAGTGCGAACATATGCATAATGTTAATTGTACCAAAAAGCGAGATAAAAAAGAGCACGATACTTAGAGGAAATAGCACAAAAGCCAGAGGATATAAAATATCTAAACCACTAACTAAAAAAAGCATGAAAATGATAAAAACTATCGAGAAAGTCATAAATTTAACTATAGTCTCTTTGGACTTTTGCATATCTTGTGATAAACTTTTTGCCACATCAAGCAGCTCTACACCGTCACCTAGTAAAACTTTTTTATCTTTTGGTATAAATGCCAAGGTGTAGTAACTATCGCCCACTTTAACAATTTTGAACTCCATATCTTCACTAAGAGACATTTCACATTTCATATTGTCTATTTTTGGATAAGCGTTCACAAAAGCATCATTAAAACCTATCTTTTTTGACTCTACATCTATAAGATTTTTAACATTTTTAAAATCATACTCTTTTAGCGTAAGAAGTTTTTCCCTGCATTTAGCATCACTAAAGATAAACTTTCCAACTCCAACTATTTTAGGGTGAGTCTCCTGCAGTTTTTCATACTTTTGAAGAAGAGATTCTCTGCTTTTAGCTTTTATTAAAATATTTTGATACTTACTTTGCTTCAAATCCTCTCTAAATTTTTTAGATAATTTCAAAAGTTTTACATTGTTATAGTCAAGATTTCTCAGATTATCATCAAACTTTAAATTTTGATAACTATATCCAAAAAGAGCGAGTGAAATAAAGACTATAAAAAGGGGATTAAAACTTTTAATCTCAACATTCTGCTCTTTTAAAAGAGGCTTTTTAATATCCAAGTAACTAAATACCCAGCTAAAAATAATATATGCACTAAGAAGAGATACAGCACTGAAAAAGGAAAGTTCATAGAAGAGTTGAATATCTATAAAACTAAAGATTACAAAGACACCAAAAGTAGTTATAAACCCAAAAAATACTCTCTTTTGCTTTATAAATCCTCTCTTTGTAAAGTCACCATGAAAATAGTAGTGAAACATATAGTCAATAGAGATAGTTGTAATACTGATGCCAAATGCCAATGCCATAATATTTATAGTGTCGAAAAATAGTGAGCTAAGGAGTATCGCACTTAAGATTGAACTACCTATAGCTACAACCGTATGAATAAGCAATTTATAATTTTTGAGCATAAAAAAGTATAGTAGCAACAATAAAATTGTTGCTATAACTATAATAGTCTGCGTATCACTTCGTATATGTGAAGAGTTCTCTACCAAAAAGAAAAATGGTGCATAATAGATAGTACCATTATGCTTAGCTAAAAGCAGATTTAATTTATCATATAAAACTTTAGACTCTGCTGCAGATGAAGTGTTTATGGTGGTTTTAGCTCTGATGACAAAGCCATAATCTTTTAGTTTAATATATCTGTCACTTAGATTAAAATCAATTCTAAATAATCCGAGTGGGTCATTTGTATCTAAGGGAATATATACAAATGAGTCTTGCAGATTGTCGTACTCTTTTTGAAGAGTCTGCGTTATATTCTCTTTTGATAGTTTTGTATTGTTAAAATCAGCTAAAAGATAATAGTTTTTTTTGTAATACTCTTTTATATTGGCAGTTGGCATATTAGAGATAGTTACTCTTGAGATTTCAGGCAGTTTTTTCAACTCATCAGCTATTTGATATAGCTCATCTAAAGATTTATCACTAAAACCTTTTTTAGAAATCACTATGTTGTCCGTTAGTCCAAGCTTTGCCGTTACGCTAAAAAGATTTACACTCTCTTTTGAAAAAAAAACTTCTAAAAAATTTGTAGAGAACTTAATGTGTGAAGAGAAAAATAGAAATATGGCAGATAGAACTAAAAAAATAAAAATATTTAGATGTTTCATTTCTTTATAATTTCTAGCGTATCACTATTTTTCATAAAGAGTTTAAAACTTATAACTTTAGAATCTTTTGTTTGAACCTCAGCTTTTGGTATCTGATCTTCTATCTCGCCTTTAAATAAGAGAGTATATAGACCACCATCTTTTTTAACATCAAAATCCCTATTGCTTTTTAACTCTTTAAAGTCATCTATCTTCGTCATTATTGTAATGTACTGCTTTGTATAAAAAAGTGCTTTTCCCTTTAGCCTATATATCTTTCCTGATGAACCTTCTATG
>JAGHAW010000278.1 GCA_021161305.1 Sulfurimonas sp. | reverse complement strand
CTCTATTACTTATAACTTTACATACATTTACTTTATTTTAACATTAAAGTGTTTATTATTTCCATATGAAAGCAATATTATTTATACTTATTCTGGTTATATCTCAACTTACAGCTTCACAAAACTTAGTTTTTGGTACTATTTCAACAATTGACCCCATACTCATGGAAACAAAATTAACACCTCTTATAAAAGAAATTGAAAAAGTCACAAGAACAAATATTAAGTTTCAAACAGGTTACGATTATGCTAGTACTATCGATAAATTTGCTGATGGAACTTTTGATATAGGTTTTATAGGTCCTGCTCCATATATTCATGCAAAAAATATAAATCCAGAAGCTTTAAAAATAGTAGCTGGAATAAAAAACTCCAAAAAGCACCCTTACAGAAGTGTGATAGTCTCCAAAAAAGGTTCTAAATTTTTAAAATACTCAGACCTAAAAGATAAAAAATTTGCTTTTGGTTCTCCTGAGTCCACACTCTCTTACTATGTACCAAAAGCAATGCTTATAAATTCAAACACTCTAAAAGAACTCAAATATTACGATTTTCTAGGAAGGCATGATAGAGTAGCCCAATATGTAATAATGGGAAAATACAGTGCAGGAGCAGTTAAACAATCCATAGCTAACAAATATTCAAAATATCTTCAAACTATTGCGACAAGCCAATCGATGCCAGGGTTTATGATAGTAGCAAACTCTAAACTAGACAAAAACTTAATTCTAAAAATAAAAAATATGCTTCTAAATTTAAAAGATAAAAAAATCATTCAAAAGATAAAAAAATCTGCTGTCGGGTTTGAAGAGAGAGAAGATAGTGAGTATGATAAACTAAGAGTTATTATGGATAGCGTTGATAGTTATAAGTAAAAACTTATGTAAAACTAGACTCCGTGTTTGCTATACCCCTTTGGGTGCAAGCACGGAGTGACAAAACTTCCATCATTCCGGACTTGATCCAGAGTCTAGTTAATAAATCTATTTTAAAAGTTTCTTCCAAGCTTTTTCAACATTAGAAACAAGCTTTTTAGTTATACCTTTAACCTCACTAAGAATAGAACTATTTTGGTGCAGTACACCTACAACTTCATCTACACTTCCAAAGTGATTTATGATGTTTTTAACTTTCTTCTTACCAATACCCTCTACTGATATTAAAAAGTCACTTAACTCATCCACACTTATTTTCACATCTTCCATAACAGATTCAGAACTTTCATCTGTTGTAGGATGTGGTACATCTTTAGCTTTTGGAGATTTAGATTTTAAAGAAGCTGTTGGTTTTAAAGCAAGTTTATCTTGATAGTTATAAATCTCACTTGGCCACTCTTCTGCATATCTTCTCTTAACATCATAAACTTTATACTCTTCATCTAGTTTATGAATATGTACTTTTTTGCCACCATAGTTTTTCTTCTTTTTACCAAAATAAGCACCATCATAACTAGGAGAAAATTTACCAAAGTGAATATGTCTAAGAGTTCTTAGAATCGTAGCGTCCATTTTACCCAACTCTTCCCAGTTAAACATCGGCATATGAGGTTTTCTAAATCTACCCTCACTCAAACTCCACATAATATACTGAGCAATCCAATCTCTAATATAAGGAAAAGCTGCAAAAGCAGTAGCACACTCTAAAATACGAGGAACACCATCCTTGCCATAAGCAACATCACATGCCCAATATTCAGCCTTAGCATCTTTAGAAACTCTAACAGCTAAATCAAGAACATTTTTTGGAACATCCATATAGTCCATACTTCCGCCTTGAGAAGTATTAGTCAGCCATTCACCCTCTGGTGCGCGTCTCCAAAATGCACAAACAGGCTTATGACCTATCAGCATTACACGGATATCCGCTTCCATCGGTACAAAGTCCTGCATATATTGAGGATGGTATTTTCTATCATCAAAAAGTTCTCTAGCCTCTGTATAGTTATCAACTTTATGAACAAAATACCCACCATAGTTTGATGGTCCATAAGATTTTTTAATGATTTTTGGATATTCACATCTTTTTAGAAATTTATCTGCATTTTTGTGATTGTAGTAGATATATGTTTTTGGAATCGGCAAGTTATATTTCCATGCAAATCTAGTAACATTTTCTTTAGATTTGTTAGAAAATTGTGTATCCATAGATGGGATAAATCTAACATGAGGAAGTTCTCTTGCAATCTCTCTAAATGTTTCATAAGCAGTAGCAGGAATATTCCCGATTAGTACATCGATTTTTTTTCTTTTTACCTCTTTGATAAATCTATCTTTATCATTTTTCCAGTGGTAAGTTACTGCCTCTATTTTATTTGGCCAACCCTTAAAGTTTGAGTAGTCAAAAAATCTCAATACATAATCAAGATATAGAAATCCTAATTTTGGTAATTGCTTATTACTTAGTCCCATGTTACTTTTTCTCCATTTTTGTTATATAAACGCGATTATATCGTTTAAATCTTAAGTTTAAGTTATTTTTTATATATATCTACTTAACTTTTCCTAAAAATTCACAATCAACAGTATTTACTTTTACTAAATCATCTACTAATACATGATATGGAACTTGAACTACAGCACCAGTCTCAAGAGTTGCAGGTTTTTTACTTCCACTTGAAGTATCACCTTTAAAGTTTGGAGGAGTGTCTGTAACAACAAGTTCCATAGTCTCAGGAGGTTGAACCGAAATAGCTTTATTTTTAAAGAAAACCATATCTACATTTGTTCCATCTTTTAACCACTTAGCAGCATCATCACACTGATTATAAGTTAAACCTAGTTGATCATATGTTTCATTATCCATAAACTGATACATTTCACCATCATCATAAAGATACTGCATAGTTTTAAAATCAATCACAGGAATCTCAAACTTATCACCTGCATGAACAGTTTTTTCAACTACTCTGCCATTTAAAAAACTTTTCATTTTCATACGAACAAATGCTGCACCTTTTCCTGGTTTTACATGTTGAAACTCAACAATTTTATATGGTACTTCACCTACTACTAAACGAACATTTTTCTTAATATCACTCATTCCAACTGTTGCCATTAATACACCTCAATAAAATATTTTTTAAATTCTACTACAAAGGTGCTTAGAATGTTATAATGTCACAAAATTTATAAGATTTAGGACAAAAAAATTATGGAATTTAAACTAGAAAAAACTTCAGGCAACGCAAGAGCTTGTACTATTAAAACAGCTCACTCAACTATAAAAACACCTGTTTTTATGCCTGTTGGAACTCTTGGAACTATCAAAGCACTTGATATGGATGATGTTTTAAATCTGCTTGGTGCCGAAATAATTCTGGCAAATACTTACCATATGTATTTGCGTCCAGGGGATAAAACAGTTGCGAAAATGGGCAAGCTTCATAACTTTACAACCTACCCTAAAAGTTTCTTAACTGACAGTGGAGGATTTCAAGCATTTAGCCTTAGTGACATCTCAAAACCAAAAGAAAACGGCATAGAATTTCGCTCTCACATAGATGGCTCAAAACACTTTTTTACTCCAAAAAAAGTTATAGATATTCAACATAATTTAGGCTCAGATATTATGATGATTTTAGATGATTTAGTTGCACTTCCTGCTACACAAGAGAGAATAAAATTATCAATAGAAAGAACCACTGCTTGGGCTGAAGAATCTATAGAGTATTTTCGCCAAAAGCAAAAAGAAGGTGTTGGAGTAGAGCAAAATATTTTTGCCATTATTCAAGGTGGAACAGACAAGGTATTTAGAACTAAAAGTGCAACAGAATTATGTGCGTTAGATTATGACGGTTTTGCCATCGGTGGGCTTAGTGTCGGTGAGTTAAATAATGAGATGTACGACACGGTAGAACATACGGTACAGTACATACCAAAAGATAAACCTCGCTATCTTATGGGTGTTGGGACTCCTGAAGATTTGATAGAAAACATTGAGAGAGGCATAGATATGTTTGACTGTGTTATGCCAACTAGAAATGCAAGAAACGGAACTCTTTTTACATCATTTGGCAGGATTAATATCAAAGGTGCCAAGTTTAAAGAGGACGCGGCACCCATAGATCCAGAGTGTCAATGCCTCACCTGCCAAAGATACTCAAGAGCCTACCTAAACCACCTATTTCGCTCTCGTGAAATCACATACTTTAGACTAGCAACGATTCACAACCTTCACTACTACCTAAACCTTATGAGAGAAGTTAGAGAGGCGATTTTAGAAGATAGATTTGCTGAATATAAAAAAGAGTTTTACGCAAAAAGAGCTTAGAGAGGAATTACCTCTCCACTTAACTCTTGCCCATTATAAAGAGACTGTTCATTATCTACAACCCTCTTGACATCTGGGTTAAAAAGTAGTATATCTGCTTTTTGTCCTACTTCTATGGTTCCTGCTTTGTATCCCAAACTTTTAGCAGGATTTTGTACTGTTAGTTTTATAAGAGAACTCATGTCAATCATGCCATTTTTCACAAGTTTAGTGTAGTAGAGAGGAAGGGCATCGCTGAGTGCTTCACAACCATAAGCCGCATCATAAAAAGCTACCTCTTTGTTCAGGGGGGAACTTGGTTGGTGTAGTGTAGTTAGACAATCTATCTGAGCGTTTTTAAGTGCAGTTTGAAGAAGTAACATATCACTCTCACATGCCAAAGGCGGGTCTAACTTTGCAGTTGTGTTAAATCCTTCGCACATCTCATCTGAGTTAATCAAATGGTGAATAGAGACCTCACATCTAACATCCACTCCATCTTTTTTAGCTTGATTTATTAGGTAGATTGAACGAGGAGAGGCGATAGACTTAAACAGTATCCTGATTTTAAAATGTCTTGCAATCTCTATCATACGAGAAACATGCAAAACTTCACTAAGGTCTGGGATTCCAGCAAGTCCTAGTTTTGAACTTACATCACCATCAAGCATAACACCACTTTTTATAAGAGAGTTATCTTCTGCTTTACAAAAGAGTGTACAATCATACATCTGAACATATTCTGCTATCTTAATAGCCACATCATTTTTTGCGATGGTACTCATATATGGTGCGATTGCTCCACTTTTTAGTAAAATTGCAATATTACTTAGAGTAGAATCCTTTTTTAATGTGTTTAACATCAAGTCGATTTTTGCACCTGCTATATCACGCAGACCATTTTGAGCAAACTCTAAAACAATCTCTCCATCTATGGAAGGAGTGCTATCAGCATTTAAGACTACATGCCCTACTCCACCACGCAAAGCTTCATTTGAAATAGCTTTAATATTTTTAGCATTTAGTGTAGAATCTTGAAGTCTAACATTCAAATCAACTAATGATGGGATAAGATAAGCACCATTTGCATCTATAATCTCTGCATCACTTAAACCAGAACCTATCTCTGTAATAATTCCATTTTCTACACGAACATCTGCTTTTTTTTCACCATTAACATCACAAACTATTGCATTTAATATAACCATTTCAGACCACCTTAGATATAATGTTGTAATTATACCAAAAAGACTTCTTGCCCAACTCCAAAAACTAGATTCCGTGTTTGCTATGCCCCTTGGGTGCAAGCACGGAATCTAAGTTATGCAAGAAATCTAAAATAGGATTTGTATGAAAATTTTAGTTAGTGCCTTGGAACACTCTGCAAATATACATCTAAAATCTTTAAAAAAAGAGCTAGGCAGTGAAGTTGAATTTGTTGGCATTTTTGATAGTGATTTAGGTAATAGCATTATTGACCTGAGAAGCCTTGCAATTATGGGTTTTGTAGATGCTATAAAGAAGTTGAAATTTTTCTTTAAACTAAACTCTCAAATGGCAGAGTTAGCATGTGAAGTTGATAAGGTTTTGTTAATTGATTCATCAGGTTTCAACCTGCCACTCGCTAAAAAAATCAAAAAAAAGTACCCAGACAAAGAGATAATCTACTACATCTTGCCTCAAGCTTGGGCATGGAAGAAAAAACGCATACCTGTCTTAGAAAAAACCATAGACCATCTCTGTTCTATCCTACCTTTTGAAAAAGAATACTACTCAAAAAATGCTCCTATAACTTATGTTGGGCATCCTCTTTTAGACATTATCAAAGAGTATAAAGAGGAGTTAAATAAAGAGATTAAGCATGTAGCTTTTATGCCTGGGAGTCGTAAAGGTGAGATAAGAAAACTTATGCCAATTTTCAGAGAAGTGGTTAAAAAACTTGATATTGAAGCTACAATTATCATCCCAAAACACTTCACTAAAGAAGATATAAATGAACTTTACGGTAACCTAACGGAGTTTAAAACTGCTCATGATGCACACAAAACACTTTATAAAGCAGATTTTGCATTTATCTGTAGTGGAACAGCAACACTTGAAGCAGCACTTATAGGAACTCCTTTTGTGCTTAGCTACATAGCCAAGTCACTTGATTATTTTATAGCTAGCAAGCTTGTTAAGTTAAGTCATATTGGACTTAGTAACATCATGTTTAGCAAGTTAAAGGGCAGAGATTTACATCCAGAATTTATTCAAGAAGATGTAACAATAGATAATCTTGTAAAAGCCTATCAAGAGTATGACAGAAGCAGATTTTTAGAAGATTCAAAAGCACTAAGAGCATACCTGCAACATGGTAGCTCAAAAACAGTAGCATCAGTTATTAAGCGTTAAAAACAAGAGGAAGAAGAATGAAAATTAATTTTATAGATTTAAAAGCACAATATTTAGAGTACCAACAAGAGATAGATAGTGAAGTTTTAGAGGTATTTGCTTCTGCACAGTTTATTGGTGGAGAGAAATTAAACAGACTTGAAAACTCTTTAGCAGCTTATACAGGTTCAAAATTTGCTATCGGTTGCAGTAGTGGAACTGATGCCCTTTTACTCTCTCTTATGGCTTTAGATATTGGAGTAGGCGATGAAGTTATTACTACCCCTTTTACATTTATAGCAACAGCAGAAGTTATTGCATTTTTAGGTGCAAAAGCTGTTTTTGTCGATATAGATGAAGCAACTTATAACATTGACACTACTCAAATCGAAGATGCTATCACAGAGAGAACAAAGGCTATTATGCCAGTATCTCTTTATGGTCAATGTGCAGATATGGATGCAATCAATGAAATAGCTAAAAAACACAGTCTGCCGGTTATTGAAGATGCTTGTCAAAGCTTTGGAGCTACTTACAATGGTAAAAAATCTTGTAACCTTTCAACTATTGGCTGTACAAGCTTTTTCCCATCAAAACCACTAGGTGCTTATGGCGATGGTGGGGCAATTTTCACAAACGACGAAGAGATAGCTACTAAAATTAGAATGCTACTAAATCACGGTCAAAATGAGAGATACAAACATAAATATATAGGTATAAACGGTCGTTTGGATGCAGTCCAAGCAGCAATTTTAAATGTAAAATTAAAACACTTTGACAAAGAAGTTCAAGCTCGTGATGAGATAGGTTCAAGATATAATGACATGCTTGAAGATGCAGATGTTATAACTCCAACAGTAACAGAAGGAAATAGCAGTGTATTTGCTCAATACTCAATCAGAGTTAAAGATAGAGAGGCGATGATAGAAAAACTAAGTGCCAAAGAGATTCCCACTGCAGTTCACTACCCCGTTCCTCTTCACTTACAAGAAGCATTTGCAAATCTTGGCTACAACAAGGGAGACTTTCCGGTTAGTGAAAAAGTATCAACTCAAATCATGTCACTTCCAATGAGTCCCTACTTAACAGAGATTCAACAAGACTTTATCATAGAAACTATAAAAGGCTAAAAATGCAAAATATCGCGATTGTCGGCTTGGGAATAATGGGTAAAAACCACTATAAAACTCTAAAAAAATTAGATGGTGTAAAAATTGTAGGACTATGTGATGTAGTTAAAAATGGAGAGTTTACAGAGCCATTTTTCACAGAACTGGATGTTATGCTAGATGAAACCAAACCAGATGCGGTTATTATCTCAGCTCCAACTTTTTTACATAAAAATATAGCTTTAAAATGTGCAAACAGAAACATAGATATATTTTTGGAAAAACCTGCTGCTTCGAGTGTAGAAGATGCTAAAGAGATACTTAAAGTTACAGAAGCAACAAATATTAAAAGTTGTGTTGGACATATTGAGAGATTTAACCCTGTTGTAAAAGCTCTGATGAGTGAGATAGAAGACCACGAAGTACTCTCTATCTCTATAACTCGTAGTGGAGCTTTTCCTCAAAGAATCGCAGATGTTGGAAT
>JAGHAW010000110.1 GCA_021161305.1 Sulfurimonas sp. | reverse complement strand
GATACTCTAACATCTCTGAAGTCTCTTTAACATCAATAGTGTGCATATCTTTTGGTAGTTCTCCATCAAAGCGTGTAGCGATTAGATTTACATCTGCACCTTTGCAATATAAGGCAGTAGCTAGACTCGAGGCCATTTTGCCACTGGAAAAGTTAGAGAGATAACGAACATCATCTATCTTCTCAATAGTCCCACCACCTGTAACTATAACCATTCTATCTGCCCAAAATTCATCTTTTAACAGAACTTTTGCACAACTGTAAAAAATATCCATAGGTTCACCCATGGCACCATCACCCATAGTTTTACATGCCAACTCTTTAGTTTGAGTATCTATGATTTCATAATTTGCAATACCTAACATCTTTAAATTTGCCTGTGTGATAGGATTTTTAATCATATTTGTATTTGCAGATGGTGCGATTACTTTGGTTAGTGGATATGCTAATGCACATTGAAGTAACATATTGTCTGCTATGGCGTTAGCAAGTTTTGCTATGGTGTTGGCAGTTGCAGGAGCTATAACAAACAGATCAGCCCACTCAGTAGTTTTTATATGATTATGGTCAATTACCCACGATTCGTTGCTGTCATCAAGAACTCTGTTTGAAGTAAGTGTCTCAAAAGTAAGTGGAGTAACAAATTTTTTGGCAGCTTCACTCATAACAACTCTAACATCAGCACCAGCCTTAACAAAAAGCCTAACAAGTTCAAGTGACTTGTAAACAGCAATAGAACCGGTAACCCCTAAAAGTATCTTTTTGTCTTTTAATAAATCTGATGGAATAAGCATAGTTCACCTCTAAAAATATATAAATTAAATAAATTGCATTTTAGCATAAAAGGCTTAATCACTGCTCTTAAAGTTCTATAACCCTCTCAAACATCTCTTTAATCTCCATCTCGTGGCTTATAATAAATATCTGTCTATACTGCTCTTTGATAGTATGAAATGCTTCTAGTATCTCTATGCGTCTTGTTTCATCTTGGCTTCCAAAAACTTCATCAAAGGCTAAGAAACCTATGGAACTTGCACCATTTAGTTCTGTTAGAGTTTTTGATATGGCTATGCGTAGAACTAGGTTTGCAAGGTCTATCTCTCCCCCTGAAAATCTTTCTATAGGATATTTTTTACCCTCATCATAGATGAAAAAGTCGAACTCATTGTTTACTTCTATATGTTGGTATTTGCCTTTAGTTATTTGGCTATACATCTCTGAGGCTATAGTTGAAATGCGTGGAGCAATTTTTGCATTTAGTTTTGTTTTGAACTCTGCTAGACTTACTTTTATCTTTTCATAGTCTATCAAATCATCTTTTTTTATTTTAACTTTTTTCAGTTGGTTTTGGTTGTTGTTTAGAATGGCTTCTACAGTTTTTATCTCACCATCAATCTTGGCTATTTGAACTTTTATATCATTTTCTCGGGTTGTTTTTAGTTCTTTGTCTTTTTGCAGTTTATCATACTCTTGAATCTTTGTTTGGTGTTTGACTTCATTATAATTTATAAGTTTATACTCTTTTTCATTGGCTTGGCATGTAGAAGTTAGCTCTGTTAGGGTTTTAACGATACCTTCTAGCTCTATTTTTAGGTTATTCACCCTTTTTAGTTCCGTTTCCAAGCTTAGAAGATATTTGTATTTTGGAGTTAGTTCTTCGTAGTTTGTTTGTAGTTGAATGTGGAGTTTTTTATCATAACTAAACTCTTCTAGAACTTGAAGTTCCTCTTTGTTTTTTAGACCTTTTTGCTCTATGAGTATAAAGTGTTCTTTGGCACGAGAGAGGTCATTTTGTTTGCTTTTAATGACGGTTATTTTCTTTGTCAGTTCTAGGTGCTTTTTCTCTTTTAGTTTCTTTTGCTCTATAAGTTCGGCTTTTTGTTCTTGTACATTTTTGAGTTGGATTTTATAAGAGTCTATCTTTTTCTGATGTGTGCCTTGCACAATTTCGTTTAGTGAGTTTATAACATTATCATACTCTTCTAAAAGTGGTCTTGTGCATGTAGGACACTCAGACTCACGACTTAAATTTTTAATCTTGTCTATCTTGGAGTTTGTCTCATCTATGATTCTTTGTTGGGCTGCCATTTCTAGCAGTAGTTCTTGTTCTATCGTGTGTTTAACTTCTATATTGTCTTGCCTGATGGAGAGGTCTTCTTCTAAATTTTTTGCATCAAAGAGGTATTGCTCATACATATCACACTCTTTTTCAAGGGCATATATGTCTGATTTAGCTTTAGTATATTGCTCTTTTAGTTGAACTTGTTCTTTACTTAGCCCCTCTTTTTTCAGATGATACTCTTTTAGTTTTTCTTGGGTTTTTAAACTATTTTGTAGTTGGGTGTAGTCTGTTTTTAGAGTTCCAAGACTTTTTAACTCTCTAGCTTTAGTGTCAAGTTCTTTAAGCTCATTTGAGAGTTTGGCTTGGTTCTTTGTTCGATTTATTATAGAATTTTTTAGAAGCTCTATTTTGGAAAAAAGTTGCTGTTTGCTCTCTTTTGTTTTAGTAGAAATATCTAACTCTGTTTTAGCATCTAGTTCTTGTATTCTTAGCTTGTTTAACTCTTTTGTTTTTACGGTTAGTTCTTTTTTTTGACTCTCTTTTAGGCTTAAACTTTTTTCTATCTGCTTCTGTTTTACTTCCACCTCGTCATCGCTTAATAGCACTTCTGCAAAGGCAGTTATCTCTCTTTTTAACTCACGACTCTTCTCTACTAACTCTTTTTCTATAAAGTCTATCTTTTGGAGTCCAAGAAGTTTTCGTATCATCTTTTTTCTATCTTCATTTTTAAGAGTACTTAGGCTTGTCAGCTCTTTTTGGGATGCAAATAGTGTGTGTATAAAAGCATCTTTACTCATTTTTGTAAGATTAACTATAGCGTTAGTAACTTCTTTTGCTCCCGTAGTTGTCAGCTCACCGTTTTTATATAGTTTTGCATTTGCACTTAGAACTTTTCCACGGAACTCTCTCACTACTTTGTACTCTCTGCCCTCAAACTCAAAGTTTAACTCAACTACCACGGGATCTTTTGTAGATGCGTTTGCGTTTCTAACTACCTCTTTGTATCCTCTATTTTTAAACTCTCCGTAAAGTCCAAAGAGTATAGCTTCAAATATAGTAGATTTTCCACTGCCGTTTTTACCGATGATTCCTATGAGACCCTCTCCAAACTCTATGTCATAAGAAGTGTATTTTTTAAAGTTTTCAAGGTGCAGTTTAGAGAGTATCATTAGTTGCCTCCTCGTAACTTACAAATAACTCTTGTACTTTTGTTTTTAATCTGTAGTACTCATTTTGAGTGTTATCTTCTTTGATCTGTTTTAAAAAGAACTCTTCTAGGCTGAGAGCTTCAACATCATCCAGATTTGAGCTGTTTTGGCTCTTTTTAAATTCCCTTTTTATATTTACACTCATGGCATGTGCAAAGAGTTTTTTAATATCAGCATTTTGAATATCTATGGATTGTATAGCTGTTAGATTCTTTAGTTTTACTTCTACAATGGCATCTTTTGTGTCACTTGTATCCAACATCTTTAAAGAGTCTTCATAATCCTCACAATCAATCTCTTTGCTTGTGATAGGGCGTATATTTATTTCTCTATACTCCACTTTTATCTTACCATTTATGCTAAGTTCTATAAAACCTTTTGAGTTGCGTTTATCGTTTAAAGATGTTCTCTCTGTTGAGCCACTGTAGTAAACATTTTTATGTTTGCCAACTTGCCCAAAACCATGCCAATGTCCAAGAGCCACATAGTCCATCTCCCCAAATATATACTCTTTATGGGATGGATAAACCCACTCACCAAACTCCTGCATCAAGTACCAAGCACCCACACTACAATGCATCATCATAATGTTTTTTTTAGTTCTGTCTATATTTTCTTCACAAAGTTCTATCTGCTCTAGTGCTTTTGAGTCATCATTCATATGTGGGAGAGTGTGGAAAATTATATTGTCAAACTCCACCTTTTTATACTCTTGGTTGTATGAAACATACATATTTTTAAAGTTTTCAAAGATTTTTAGTATT
>JAGHAW010000023.1 GCA_021161305.1 Sulfurimonas sp. | reverse complement strand
TATAAATATTGAGTATAAGTCTGAAGATTTAGAGAAAGTATTTCATAACGATATTAAATTTTATCATGTTGGTTTAGTAATCGTTTCAAGAGAGATGTTTGCAAACTACACAATGAGAAATATCCTTTATGAGTCTCATGTTCCTGTACTTAAAATTTCTGATAGATCTTTTGCCAGTGTTAAAGATGTTGCACTTATACTAAGTGATAATCGTGATTTAGAGAAGATTTCAGCTACTATATTTGATATTTCGGAGCAGATGGGTTTCAATATAGATCTTTATAACTATCTTAATGAACATCAAGAGGAAAAAGAGCAGGTAATTGAGCATTACTACAATCTCTCTACAATTTTTTCAAAGTCGATTAAAGTGATAAAAGAGAGTGATAATCCTATAAGAACCCTTAAGCAAAAAGAGAATTTTATTCAAATTTTACCTTTTACCCAAAAGCTTACTAAAAGACGAATTTACTCAATTTTATCTACAGATAGTGAAAAGCTTTATCACAGGCTTGACGATTATCATCAAATTTTTATACCCATACAATTATAATTAATGAATTCATCGATTTTTTAACTTTTTTTAAGTATTATATATTCATCATATAAATTAATATTTTGGATATACAATGCAGGTAAATATTTCACTTAAAAAAGTTGTCGATAACTCATATAACATCACAATAGATTCCCTTCCTAAAGTTCATTTTGATACAAAAGTAGCCATAGTAACCAACCCAAAAGTTTCTGGACTTCATTTAGGTTATTTGCTTTCAAAAATTAGTGCTAAAGAACTGTATATCATAACTGTTCCTGATGGTGAAGAGTATAAAAATCAAGATAGTATCAACACTATATTGGAATCACTCTTTAACCATCGTTTTAATCGTAAATCTATGCTTATTGCTTTTGGTGGTGGCGTTATAGGTGATATGACAGGCTATGTTGCAAGTATCTACCAAAGGGGAATAGAGTTTGTACAGATTCCAACTACACTTCTTTCTCAAGTTGATGCAAGTGTTGGTGGAAAAACTGGCATGAACAACTCTTACGGTAAAAATCTTATAGGTGCATTTCATCAGCCAAAAGCTGTTTATATTGACCCACGCTTCCTAACTACACTGCCTTCTCGTGAGTTTGGTGCGGGTGTAGCTGAGATAGTTAAGATGGCAGTTACTTTCAACAAAGAGTTTTTTACCTTTTTAGAAAGTGCGAATTTGAGAGATCCAGAAGTGCTTCAAGAGGCTATAAAACAAGCAGTTCAGACAAAAGCTGATGTTGTTTCAAAGGATGAAAAAGAGCATGGTATTAGAGCTGCCCTTAATTATGGTCACACTTTTGGACATGTTATAGAAAATGAAACAAAATACAGGAAATTTTTACATGGTGAAGCTGTGGCTATAGGTATGGTTATGGCAAATGAAACGGCAATGAAGATGAACCTTATGAATGAAAGAGAGGCAGGTAGAATAAAAACACTTCTACAGAAGTATGATCTACCAACTACATATTCCATAGAAGATGTTAGTAG
Organism: Sulfurimonas sp.; assembly: GCA_021161305.1. Lineage (GTDB taxonomy): Bacteria > Campylobacterota > Campylobacteria > Campylobacterales > Sulfurimonadaceae > Sulfurimonas. The sequence continues at coordinate 7,530 of JAGHAW010000023.1, read as the reverse complement.
TTTTTATGAAACATTTTTTCTTGATAAAAAAAGTTCTGATTCTACTATCACTTTTATTATTCCCATAGGGATTGGAGATGTTATGATAAGTGATAAAGTGGAAATTGGCACTATTATGTGTGTTTTAAATAAGTTCGGTAGAGTTTAATGAAACGCATAGTTCTATATTTACTGCTTCTATCATCAACAATATTTGCACAAGATATACTGCAAGATTCAGAACAAATTAGATTAGAACTTGAAAAAGAGGACATCTCAAGGGAAAAAATTGTAGAGTACAGTTCGCAACTAAATGAGTTAGAAGAAGAAATTTCCAGAGAGATGGTTTGGATGAAGAGTTATGCCTCTTATCTGACCTCTTTAGATGTTAGAAGCTCTCTTAACAAGATTAAGATAAGGATACGCTATCTTAAAAAGAGAGGCAAGTCACTGGGTGATAAGGATGAGCTTAATGCCTTGATCTCAAAAGAGAAAATATTGGCTTCTCAGATAGAGATGTTAAAAAAGAAAGATAGTGCTCCATTTTCAAAACTTATAATTCCTTCAAATATAGATGAAACACCTGATATTTCAAATCCACTTGATATATTTACTGGGATTTCTACTATTAAAACGCATAATTCTGATTTTAGCGACTATATAAAGAGAAAAGAGGAACTTATTGCTCTAGTATCACTTCTTAGAAAAGAGAGTGAGATATATAAAAAGATTGAATTTTTAGACAAAGAAGGGAAGTATAAAGAAGCATCAAAATTTAAAGCAAAACAGCTAGAGAGATTTGAGAGTGCTCTTGATACTATGTTGGTAACTGCAGAGGTTTATCAAAAAAGATTAGAAATTATTGAAATCAATATTAACAAAGATATTGAAGTTCAAGTTGTTAAACTAGCCAAGATAGGTGTTGTAGTCCTAATTGTATTTATTATATTTTTCTTACTGAAAATGATTGTTAAAAAGTATATAACAGATAATGAGCGATTTTATATGGCAAATAAAATTATTACTTTTATAAATGTGACGCTAATTATTTTAATCCTGTTTTTTAACTATATTGAAAATGTAAATTATTTAGTAACTATTTTGGGGTTTGCATCAGCCGGTATCGCTATTGCCATGAAAGATTGGTTTATGAGTATGCTTGGTTGGCTTGTAATTGTTTTTGGTGGCAGTATTCATGTTGGAGATAGAATTCGTGTTGATATGGATGGTATGAGGTATGTTGGGGATGTTATGGATATTTCTCTTCTTCGTATGACAATTTTAGAAGATATTACTTTAACTTCTATTGTACAAAATAGGCGCGCAGGAAGGATAATATTTATACCAAATAACTATGTTTTTACAAATATGATAGCAAACTATACTCACAGTACACTTAAAACTGTATGGGATGGGGTAAGCATAACTATTACTTTTGATTCAAACCATAAAAAGGCAATGCACTTAGCAAAAGAGATAACGAAAAAATACTCTAAGGGTTATACAGATATTACACGAAAACAATTGAATAAACTTAGAAATCAATATAGTCTTAAAAATACAAATGTAGAACCTAGAATATTTTCATTTATAGAGTCTAATGGTGTAAAAATAGATTCATGGTACTTAACAAATGCCTATGCTACTCTAACTTTAAGAAGTGTTATATCTGTTGAAATAGTAGATGCTTTTAACGCTGAAGATGATATTACCATAGCTTATCCTACTCAGATGCTTCATATGGAAAAATCTGCTAAAACAATGCCTCCTTTTGCAGATAATGAGGCTGTTTAGGTGAAGCAAAAAGTATATTTTAAAACCTTTGGATGTAGAACAAATCTTTACGATTCTCAAGTAATGATGAGTTCTTTAAAAGAGTATGATGTTACCGAGAATGAGGATGAAGCAGATATAGTAGTTGTAAACTCATGTACTGTTACAAATGGGGCTGATTCTCATGTTCGTTCATATATAGGGCATGTGGAAAAGAAGTCTGATGCTAAGATTTTTTTAACTGGCTGTGGTGCTCATACTAAGGGTAAAAAGCTTCTTGACGAGGGTAGAGTAGATGGAGTATTTGGACAGAGTGAAAAAGAGAAAATAGACTCTTTTCTTTTGCAAGATAAACCTTTTTATGATCTTGGTGATTTGAATCATATAGATGAAGCAGTAGTTGATAATTTTGTAGGAAAGAGTAGGGCATTTATAAAAGTTCAAGAGGGGTGTAGTTTTCGTTGTTCATACTGCATAATTCCATATGTTCGAGGGGATGCTAGAAGTATGGATGAATCTCGTATATTGGAGCAGATTCGAAAAGTTGCACTTAATGGTTTTGGAGAGTTTGTTTTAACAGGTACAAATGTTGGTAGTTATGGGCAGACAACAGGAACCTCTATGGCTAAGTTAATGAAAAAAATCAGCCAAATTAGAGGTGTTAAACGCATAAGACTAGGAAGTGTTGAACCTATGCAAATAACAGATGAGTTTAAAGAGATTTTAGATGAGCCTTGGTTGGAAAAACATCTTCATATTGCACTTCAACACACTTCGCCTAAAATGTTAAAACTTATGGGTAGAAGAAATGTTTATAAGCAAGATAGAGAACTTTTTGAGCTTTTGTCAAGTAAAGGTTTTGCAATTGGAACTGATTTTATTACAGGTCATCCGGGTGAGAGTGATGAGTTGTGGCACGAGGCTATGAAAAATGTTAGAGAGTTACCACTGACTCATATACACGCTTTTACTTACTCTAAAAGAGATGGTACTCCCTCGGCTCATATGAAACCTGAAGTAAATGGAAAGTTGGCAAAAGAAAGACTTCATGAACTTGAAGCGTTAATAAAAGAGAAAAATCTAAACTTTAGAAAAAACTTTAGTGGCGAGTTGCAGGTTCTTATAGAGAGTGAGAAAAATGGCTTTTATCATGGTTTAGATCAGCATTTTAATAAGATTTTAGTTGAGTCGGATAAAGATTTAGTTGGAAATTGGATAAATATTAAAAAATTTGAAGTTAAAGGAGATTGTAATTATGCTAAATTCTAAAAATAATAGAGTTTTGCTCTATTTATCAGCTTTTATTATTATAGTTTTGATTCTCTTTGCAATGTTGAGAAATAATGCAGATGATATAACACTTAGAGATGCTTCAAAGATACTTGAAAATCATGTTGTATCAAGCGTTGTGGTAACAAAAGAGTATGTTTATCTTAAAACAAAAGATAACTTTTACAGAATTGCATCTTCTCAAGTCACTCCTAAAATGTTTGTTGATTATAAGGTGGAGGTTAAGAGTGGTTATCATATTATTATTTATATTCTTTTTGGAGTTATTTTTTTAGGTTTTGGTACGCTTGGGCTTAGATGGTGGCAAAAAAGAGATGTTGTTTTATCTAACTTAAATTCTATGAGTGGGGGAGTGGTAAACCTAAGTATGGGTGACAATACTCCGGTTGAGTCTATGAAAAGTGATGTTACTTTTAATGATATTGGTGGAATCTCTGATGTTAAGATGGAGCTTGAAGAGATTATAGATTTTATGAAAAATCCAAAACGCTATAAAAGTTTTGGTGCTAGAATGCCTCGTGGTGTGCTTTTAGTTGGTCCCCCTGGTGTTGGAAAGACGATGATTGCCAAAGCTGTTGCATATGAAGCAGGTGTTCCTTTTTACTATCAAAGTGGAGCTTCGTTTGTTCAGATTTATGTTGGTATGGGTGCAAAAAGAGTGCATGAGCTTTTTGTGGCTGCTAAAAATAATGCACCATCAATAATCTTTATAGATGAGATAGATGCAGTAGGTAAAAAAAGAGATGGTGCAAGAAATGATGAGAGAGAGGCTACTCTAAATCAACTTTTAACTGAGATGGACGGTTTTGAAAGTTCTAGTGGTATTATTGTAATTGCAGCTACAAATAAGATAGATGTACTTGACTCAGCACTTCTTCGTGCCGGTAGATTTGACAGAAGAATTTTTGTGGAGTTACCAACTAAACGAGAGAGAGAATCAATCCTTTTAAAATATCTCCAAAAAGTTCCACATGAGTTGGATGTTAAAGCGGTAGCAAATATGACGGTAGGATTTAACGGAGCATCTTTGGCCGCACTGGTAAATGAAGCGGCACTTCTCTCTCTTAGACAGAATGATTTTCATGTGACTATTGAGCATTTTCATCTGGTAAAAGATAAAGTAATGTTTGGTAAAAAGAAACTTCAAATGTTAAGTGATAAACAGAAAAAGTTTAGAGTAACTTACCAAGCAGGAAAGGTTATAGCTGCTACTTATTTTGATATACCGTTTGAAAAATTGATGCTCTCAAATGAAAAACTGACACCGGTAACCGATGATTCACTTATAAAGCATGAACTTGAAGCAAGAATAAAAATGCTTCTTTCAGGTATGGTGGCATGTGGAATTAAGTTTAATGAACATGCAAGTAGTGCTAAGGGCGATTTAGATGAGGCAAAAGAGCTTATCAAAAGTATGTTAAATGATTATGGTATGGGTGAGTCTTTAATCTCTTTAGAGAGTGAACAAGAACTTGTAATGAAAAGACTTTATTCAGAGACAAAACTTCTTTTAGAATCTATGGCAGAGGTAATTCAGAAGGTTGAAGCAGTACTGTACGAGAGAGAAAGTATCACAAAAGCAGAGGTTAAAAAGTATATAAATGAAGTTCTATAGTGGTTTTTCTTTGCAAAATGAAAACTTTTTTTTTAAGAGTTTTATAGATAATTCAGATTATACGGTATGTGGATTTAGTTATGGTGCTATAAAAGCGTTTGAGCATGTAAAAAAGCAGTTGGCATGTTCAAAGAGAGTAGATAGACTGCAACTTTTCTCCCCAGTTTTTTTTCAAACAAAATCAGCTAAATTTAAAAAACTTCAGCTTATGTCGTATAGAAAAAACAGAGATGGATACTTAATGCAGTTTATAGATTCTTGCTTCTCTCCATATGCCAAGAAGAGGGTAGAACATTCAAACTCAACTCTGGATGAGTTAGATGAGTTACTAAACTATGAGTGGAATATCCAAGAGTTACAAGATATAGTTGATAAAGGTGTTAAGGTAGAGGTTTATCTTGGTGATAAAGACAAGATAATAGATGTGGAATCGGCTAGAGAGTTTTTTTTACAAGCAACTACCATTACATATATAAAAAATGCAAACCATTTTTTACAAATTAATTAAGGAAAAAAAATTGAGTGAAATAAAAATAGGTGTAATAACAGCAAGTGATAGAGCAAGTAAAGGTATATATGAAGATATTTCAGGTGTAGCGATTCAAGATACAATGAAAGATTATTTAAAAAGTGAATTTGAGATAGTTTATAGATGCATTCCTGATGAGCAAGATGTGATTGAAGAAACTATGAAAGAGCTTTGTGATGAGGCAGGGTGTTGTTTGGTTGTTACAACAGGTGGAACAGGACCGGCTCTAAGAGATGTAACACCAGAAGCTACGGAGAATGTATGTCAGAAGATGATGCCAGGTTTTGGTGAGCTTATGCGTCAAGTAAGTTTGCAATATGTACCAACAGCAATACTATCAAGACAAACAGCAGGAATCAGAGGAAAAAGTTTAATCATCAATCTACCGGGAAAACCAAAATCAATCCGTGAGTGTTTAGATGCAGTTTTTCCAGCAGTTCCGTACTGTATAGATTTGTTAGAAGGTCCGTTTATTGAGACTAATGAGAGTGTAATTAAGGCTTTTAGACCTAAGGCTAAATAGAGATTCTGGATCAAGTCTGGAATGACTGTCGCTCCGTGCTTAACACGGAGTATAGTTTAGAATTAATCAGAAGTTTTAGTTATATAAAATTTACTTCTGCAAGGTGGTGCTGTAAGCCTAATTCTTCAGTAGAACATCCAAGAGCAAGTCCTACCATTTGTTGCATATGAAGAACCGGAAGTTCAACTTCACGACCGATAGCTTCACCTGCATGTTTAGTTTGTGTATCTAGTTTAAGGTGACATAGTGGACATGGAGTTACCATCATATCAGCATTAGCATCTACAGCTCCGGCAATAGCATTACCTGTAAGGATAGCAGCAGTTTTTGGAGCTTGAAGTTCAGCGTGGAAACCACAACATTTTGTTTTTTCCTTGTAGTCCACACTCTCTCCACCACAAGCAATAATCAAATCATCAAGTGAAGTTGGTCTGTAAGCACTTTCCTGCGTCTTGTGAGTTTCATTTTGAAGCTCAGATGGACGAATATTATGACAACCGTAAAAAGGAGCTATGTTGAACTGACTAAGAGGTTTTACTACCATCTCTTTTAGTTTATCAAGACCAAAATCATCAATAATTGCATATAAGAAGTGAGTTACATTGGAAGTACCTTTGTACTCTAAACCAACCTCTTTTAATTTCTCATTAACTCTATTTTTTAAATCTTCATTTTCATCTAAACGGTGTTTAGTCATAGCTGTATTTAATTGACAAGTATTACAAATAGTAACCATTGTTAAACCATGCTTTTCAGCATAAGCAATATTTCTAGCATTTAAAACCAGAGATAAAAAGTCATCATAATCTTGTAAATGTGAAGCTCCACAACATGAAGCTTCTGTAAGCTCAATAAGTTCAATTCCCAGCTTATCTGCAACTGCCATAGTTGACATCATCTGCTCAGGAGTACTCTGTTTTGCTGTACATCCTGTAAAAAGTGCATATCTTAATTTTTCCATTATTTAACTCCTAAAACTGTGCAGTTGATGATGATTTAATCAGTTTTTGAATCTCATCAAGATTATCTGATTTTACTATGCCCCATGGTGGAACAATTTTGCCCTTTTTAAACATCTTAAGTGCAACAGGTATATGTTTAACGATAGAGAGACCCTCAGAGTAAAGAACTAATCCACCCTCATCTAAGACACCATTTTTAGCAATAGATTTCTTAAATCCAACAGCATGGCGAGTAGCTACATTAGAAGTTGCAACACCCTCTTTAAACAACATGTTATGAAGTTTAGTGATTTTATCAATTGGATTAACACCTTTGGGACAAGCCTCTGCACATTCCATACATTTAACACAATCCCAAAGACCTTGTTTCTCTTCATGTAGTTGAGTTAGTCTTTTAGTATGTGCATTATCACGAACATCAGCTTCAAAACGGTAAGCCTTTGCAAATGCTGATGGACCGAAGAAATCTTCATTAACTTCAACAACAGGGCAAGCATAATGACAGCAACCACATTGGATACATAAATCAGCTTCATTTAACTCTTCTGCTTCCTCTGGCGTAACTATATGTTCATGCTCCGGGTGTTCTTCAACATCAGAGACAAGGTATGGGTGGATTGCATCATGCTTCTCCCAAAAATCACCCTTATCTATAATCATATCTTTAACAGCTCTTTTTATGCTAAGTGGTTCTATTGTGATTTCACTTCCAAAAAGGTCAACCATATCATTCATACTCTCTTTACATGCAAGAGTAGAACGACCATTTACCTTGATAGCACATGCCCCACAAATACCGTGACGACAGCTACGACGGTAAGAAAAACTACCGTCGTGATCCCATTTAATTCTATTTAAT
>JAGHAW010000284.1 GCA_021161305.1 Sulfurimonas sp. | reverse complement strand
TAAAATCTCTAAGAGTAATTTTTTATCATAATTATCTACCATTGGTATGTTTAGAGTAGTAAAAAGCTCTCTAAAATCTTTAGTATAGTCTTCTCTTTGAACATATATAGGTCTTCCCCCAGATGCAAGATTTTCCAAAACTGCTTGAGGTGATGAAGTTATTAAAACCTTAGACTTCATTATAACCTCATCATAATCTTCAAATTCATGATGATTTTTGAATTTTTCCTTAAGCATATCTTCATAATCAAAAAAGTAATAAAATCCAAGTTGTAAATCTGGGTTTAATCCATCTAAAAAATCTAGGTTCTTCTCTAAATCTTTCTCATAATCATCATCTCCAAAGAAAAAAGAAAGCTCTATAGTTTTTTGCTCTTTTAGGAAATACTTATCATCAACTGCAACCTCATCACCTTTTATATCTACAAACGATGAAAAAAAGTTTTTCATATCTTCAAGCATTATAGGATTTGCTTCATCTGAATCAAAAATAATCTTATCACCAAATTGAGCAATATATGGAATGTTTCGTATAACATCTATACCAACACTTGTTTTAACACCAAAGTGTTTCGCTTCATTCGCTATGCGAAAATCTGAACATAACAGTGTTATATCTATATCATCCAAAAAGCGAATAATCGTAGCAGCTCTTCTAAATCTATCTAAACCTATGCGATGTCCTGTGTGTACATAGTAGTATATCTTCATTCTTTACCTTTAGTATGCATTCCCACTCGGGAGAGTGGGAACGAGGGTGTAAATCTAGTTCCACCTCTCCTGAGGTGGAACTTTAAATCATTGTTGTTCTTTCTTCTTTGCTATCTTTATATATATATGAAGTATCTCTATAGCTGCTGGAGTAATTCCACTTATGTTCATTGCACTTTGTAGAGTGGGAGGATTAAACGATTCTAACTTCTCAACAACTTCTCTGCTTAGTCCACTAACTTTTTCAAAATCAAAACCTTCTGGAATAGCAATGCGAAGATACTTTTTCATTCGCTCTATCTCTTGGCTCTGTTTATCTATATAACGAGCATATTTCCCCTCAACTAGAATCTCATCTTTGATATACTCATCATACTCTTCTAACTCTGGTACAATTTGAAGCATCTTTGCAACATCAAAACTTTTTCTAGCTACTAACTGCTGAGCAGTTGAAACATCTTTGAGTGCTTGTTCATCCATGGATTCTAAGAGTGCATTAAACTCTTTGTTTGGAGTAAATTTGGTATCTTCAAGAAGTTTTGCTCCTGCTTTTATCTGCTTATCTTTTAGCTTTACTTTCTCATAAAGTTCATCACTTATAAGCCCTAAACTGTGTCCATAGCGACTAAGTCTAGTATCTGCTGATTCTTCTCTTAGAAGTAGTCTGTACTCTGCTCTTGAAGTAAACATTCTATATGGCTCTTTTGTTCCTTTAGTTACCAAATCATCTATAAGAACACCTATATATGCCTCATCTCTTCTTAGTATCAATGGTTCTTTATCTTCAAGTGCAAGTGAAGCATTTATACCAGCCATAAGACCTTGTGCTGCAGCCTCTTCATAACCTGTTGTTCCGTTAATCTGACCTGCTAAATAGAGGCCTTTGATTTTTTTAGTCTCTAGTGAATGTTTCAACTCTCTTGGATCTACAAAATCATACTCTATCGCATAACCATAGCGAACAATCTTTGCATTTTCCATCCCCTCTACAGAGTGAATCATTTGGCGTTGAACTTCTGGAGGCAGAGAGGTGCTAAGACCATTTATGTAGCACTCTGTGTTATCCATTGTTTGAGGCTCTATAAAAAGATGATGTCTATCTTTATCGGCAAACTTACTAATCTTATCTTCAATACTTGGGCAGTATCTTGGACTTTTTCCTGCTATTTGACCTGTAAAAAGAGGTGCTCTATAAAAATTTGATGAGATAATATCGTGAGTATTTTGATTTGTATAAGCTATAAAACATGGGAGTTGTTTTTTAGTTCTTCTAAACTCTTCACGAGAAGTTCTAAAACTAAAAGGATTTGGAAACTCATCTCCACCCTGCTCTTCCATAACAGAAAAATCAATAGTCGAACTGTCAATTCTAGCACAAGTTCCAGTTTTTAGCCTCTCTATAATTAAACCACAATCATCTTTAAGAGAATTACTAAGTCCTATACTTGTCTGCTCACCAAAACGCCCACCAACTTGCTGAACTTCACCTATATGGATAATACCTCTTAAAAATGTTCCACTTGTAATGATTACCTTTGAAGCACTATATTCATTAAGAAGGTCTGTTTTTACCCCAACTATAGTCTTATCTTGCACTATCAAACTCTCTACCGTCTCTTGGGCTAAATCAAGATTTGGAGTGGTCAAAACTACATTTCTGGCAATGATTCGATACCTATCCATATCTATCTGTGCTCTTGTGCCTCGAACTGCCGGACCTTTTGTCTGATTAAGCACACGAAATTGTATCCCTGCTTCATCAGTTATAAGCCCCATCTCTCCACCAAGAGCATCAATCTCTCGTACCAAGTGACCTTTTGCCAAACCACCGATAGCAGGGTTACAACTTGTAGCACCTACATTTTCAGCAAGCATAGAAATCAATAGAGTCTCTTTACCCATTCTTGCACTTGATAGTGCCGCTTCTATACCAGCATGACCACCACCAACTACTATTACATCATAATTCATATACATATTCCATATTTTATTAATCGAATTCTATCATTTTTCTGTATAATTAATGTTATATGGGTAGATTTAAATAGTTTTTTTGAAAATACCTTTAAAAATTCTATATTTTTTATGTTATACTTTAATCCTTAAAATCACTAAAATAAAAGGTTTTATTTTGAGATATATATTGTTAATTTTACTCACATTTTTTTTATTTGGTTGCGGAAGTGGTGACAGTGGTTCTCAAACAGGCTCTGATATACCCAACTATTCTATACAATACAATGAGACTTCTACAGAAATTTCTGGGCAACTTATCTTTGAACTTGATAAAATACCCCAAGGTCACACTATAAAATTAGATAATTTTATTCCTGTTTTAAGTGATTGTAATATTGATTATACCAGCAGTGTCATTACTCCAGAAACTTTGATATTTACTACTTTAGATACACAAAAGACAGCAACTGTAAATGTAAAACTTTTGTCTCCATGTAGCACTTCTAAACTTACTTTAAAAGCGAAACATCAAGAAATTTATCTACTTAATTCAAAAATAATTACGCATACTAAAGATGTGCTTTATGATTTTACTGTTGAAAAAACAACATCTTTAAATAGCTATAAACCAATTTTAAAAACTCCAATTATTAGCATAACAAAGAACTCTCAAATTACGGATGTAGTTGTATCTGTGTTTGATGAATTAAATAGACCTGCAAGCGATGGAGATGTAAAAATAATCTATCCAGATATTATTACAAACGGTATAAATATTGGTAGTTTCACTCCTATCTCAAAAACTATTAAAGATGGAGAAGCTACATTTACATATAACGCACCAAATGATTTAAAATCTTTAGTGGATGGGGGTATTGATTCTACTGTAT
>JAGHAW010000109.1 GCA_021161305.1 Sulfurimonas sp. | reverse complement strand
TCATCAAAATATAGATCAAGTCCAGCTTTTTTAAAGCCCTCTGCAGGTGCTCCGCCAATTCCACCTACTACAAGTGCATCAGGTTTTAGATTCATAATATTTACAACAGCATTCCCACATGCACCACTATTATGCCCAGGATTTTCTTCAACTTCTACATCAGCAATCTCATCATTTTTAAGTGTAATTATTGTGTAAAATTTTGCTTTACCAAAGTGTGCACCTCTTTTGCTTAAATAACCCATATTCTCATCTGTTGGAAATACTACTCTCATCTGATTATCCTTAAAATTGTGTTCTTAATTTATCTGCTTTAAAAGCTTCGTATGCCTCTTTGATAGTCATATCACCGGCTCCTACATACATTTTAACATTTGAGCGCTGCAGTATTGCTAGTGCTTTTTGTCCGGCTCCGTTTCCTGTAATGATAACATCAGGATTTAAATCTAAAACTTTTTGAGCTGTTTGCAGTCCTGCCCCATGCTCCATAGACTCTGTTTCAGAGTTTGAAGCAGTTTGTAGAGTCTGTGTAGCCTCGTCATAGGTAACTAAACGCTCCATTCTTCCAAATCTTGGATCCATTTGGCTATCCCAATTATCGCCTTTTGCTGTAAATACTATTTTCATTTTTTATTCCTTATTATTGATTTTATATCTTCCCAGCTATCTTTAACTAACTTCGATAGCTCACTATTTTCATCATACTCAACGATAGGTTGTGCTTTTGCCAATGCTTTTGTAAATGTGTCATCATAAGGCAGTTTAGCTACAACTTTGATATCTTCTTCTTTTAAATAATTCTCTATCTCTCGTGTCATATTTAAATTTAGGTCATACTTATTTATGATACAAACAGCCTCAAGATTGAATGTTTTTACCAGTTTTTGAACTCTTTGGAGGTCGTGAAGTCCTGAAACAGTTGCTTCAGTAACTAAAACTACTAATGAAGCACCACTAAGAGATGAGATGACTGGACAACCGATTCCGGGGCTTCCATCAGTTATAACAAACTCTTTATCTGTTCTTAGTGCCAAGATTTTAGCTTCTTGTTTTACTTTTGCTACAAGTTTTCCGGAGTTCTCAGCCGCAAACCCAAGTTTGGCATGTACCATTTGAGTGTTGTTTTTTATATCTGAAGTAAATATATCTCCGGCTTTTTGTGTTGGCATTGTTATAGCATCATGTGGACATACTCTAAAACAGTAGTGACAACCCTCGCATGAGATGGGGTCAACTATGTGAAAATCATCATCAGGAGTTATTGCATCAAATCTACAAGCATCAAAGCAGATACCACAATTTGTACATAAGTTTTCATCTATAACGGCTATCTCTCCACTAAAAAAGTCTTGTTGGTTGTTAAAGTTGGCATCTAAAAGCAGGTGCATATTTGCAGCATCTACATCACAGTCACTTACTAAAGCATTTGAACCTTCCAAGTATGCAAAAGCAGCACTAAGAGAAGTTTTTCCAGTTCCACCTTTTCCAGAAATTACAACTACTTCTCTCATTTTAAACCTCCTATAAATTTAACTATATCATCTAAAGAGTTTTTAAAATGCTCTATTTTAGGGTAGATTAACTCACCTTTTGAGTATAGTTTTGCTACCTCTTTGTCATTTTGTACCTTTGTGATAATTGGAATATTTTCATCTCTACAATACTCCTCAACACCGTTGTTACCGATACCATATCTATTTATAATAACTCCAAACTTCTGCTTAAGAACTTTCATAGTTTCAACTGCAAGTGTGAGATCATTTAAACCAAAAGGAGTAGACTCTGTAATCAAAATTACAAAATCACTTCCACGACTTGCCTCAATAACAGGACAAGAAGTCCCTGGGGGTGCATCTAAAATTTTTATACTGTCACTAAAATTTTTATCTGCGTACTCTATCGTTTGAGCTATCAGCGGTACAGCCATCTCTTGACCTAAATCGAGTCTTCCCTCTATTAAGCTAAAACCATCTGCCTTAAATTCTTTAATTTCTCCAATTCGAGAAGGAGTCATAGGTAGAGAGTTAGTAGGACAAAGTTCACTACATGCGTAACAACTATGACATAACTCAGGAAATACTAAAATCTCCTTTGGCATTGCTACAATAGCATTGAAGTTACAAACTTCAGCACATTTTCCACATAGAGTACAATCTGCCTCTTCCCATTTAGGAATCATTTTGTTACTTATTTCTGTTTTTTTGAGGGTACTTTTTATAAAAAGAGCAGAATTTGGCTCTTCTACATCTAAATCAGCTAGAACTACATTTTCTCCCATACTTGCTAAATATGATGTAAGGTTTGTAGAGATGGTAGTTTTACCTGTACCACCTTTACCACTTGCAAAGGTTATTTTCATATATTTTCTTCCTTTAAGTAACGAAGTTATTTATGCTTCATTACTTTTAATATGCACATATGTTCATAATTATGACAGATATTTAGTTAATTATGACTTAATTGATAACAATTATGAAAATAGAAAATTATTTTATAAGAAACAGGAGAGAGATGGCTGATAATGGAACTAATCCATTACCATCCAGATAAAAAGTTCACCGGAACTTGGATTTTCCCACACTTTTTCTATATGAGCCGTAACAGTAGAACTAGCCTCGTAGGTACTTTTAACATCTACAATCGTACTTGAGCTTTCATTGGTAGAAATATCTCGTTTTGTCATGCTTAATTCAACTTTTACACCTTGTTGAAGGGTAAGTTCATCTAAAGCACGAGCAATGGCAATCTTTCTTTTAGTAGACTCTTTTTGATCATAAGTTCTGCCAGCAATACCAATTGCACCAACACTACCACCAATATTTGGGTTTGAAACCCACTCAGGTTTTTGAACTTTGTAACTTTGTGGTGCAGGTTGAGGGCTACAACCACTAAACACCACAAAAAGTAAAATTAATAAAGTTAATAGACTTTTCATTAATCGGTTGGGAATTCTTTTTCAAGAGAATCTAAAGCTTGTTTAGACTGAAATTGTTGCCACAAAGCTTCTTCATTTTTAAAACTTGTTTTAACAGTTTTTTTAACCTCTCCATTTACAGTAGCTTCTGGAACAGTTACTAACATATATAGATTGCCAGAAGGAGAAGTCCAAGTATCAATACCTTTTGAACCTTGAAGATCAACTTTTGCAACTTGTTTAGTTACTGCAGTTGATACATGCTCAACTGTTTCAGAATCAGTAACACCAGTTGCACGGGTGAAAACTTCCACTTTGTCTTTTATTAGAGATTTGATTTGTTGAGCTAAGTCAGAACGACCATTTGCCAAAGCAACTCTTCTCATATGACCAACACCAGCAGCACTCTTGTGTGCTACACCAACCCCAGCATAAGCACCTTCAACCATAGGAACACAAGTCCACTTTGGAGCTAACACATTTTCTTGCTGACAACGAAAATCCGGCTCCCCCTGACTTGGTGTTGGTGCTTTATCGCTACATCCCGTAATCGTTGCAGCTACTAATCCTGCTAATGCTATTGACGAAAAAACTTTTATCATCTGAAATCCTTGTATTTGTATACTTTAATTATACTACTGTAATCTTAAATCATATTTATTAATAGTATAATTCATTTATGGAATATTATGCTTATGAAGATTTTAAAACTGATACAAATAGTTTGATAAAAGAAGTAGGGGAGTTTAATCCACAAGCCATAATAGGAATTGCAAGAGGTGGGCTAACTCTTTCACACGCTATGGCTGAGGGTTTGGAGATTCGGGAAGTGCAAACTCTAAGAACAGAACTTTATGATAAAACATGCAAAAGAGATGCTTTAAGTATTTTTGGAGAGTGCAATTTTAGTAAAGTAAAAAAAGTTTTGGTGGTTGATGATATAGCTGATAGTGGAGAGACACTAAAGGTTATTATGCAGCACTTAGTATCTGAACATCCGAGTGTAAATTTTAAATCCGCAACACTATTTTATAAAAAAACTTCTGTTTATGAGCCCCACTACTGGATAAATGAGGCTGATGATTGGATAGATTTTTTTT
>JAGHAW010000165.1 GCA_021161305.1 Sulfurimonas sp. | reverse complement strand
CAGTTAACCTTTGCTCTTAGAGATACTGCCATAAAAGCAACAGATAAAAATGGAAATGTAGTTTCAAATGCTCTGTATAAGACAAAAGAGGGTTCATCAGAGGGTTTTAAAGATGCTATTGCCAGAACTGCAAAGTATGAAAAAATGATAAATAAAAAAGGTGTTTTTGCCTTTATTACGGGAAATTAATCCAATATGTTTAAACTGTTTCTATCTGTTTTAATAGCTATTTTTATAAGTGGATGTGCACAAAAAGTTAAGATTCTATCTCTTGAACCAGCTGAAATTGATCGTGTAGCAACTACAAAAAAAATCACAGTAGCCAGTTTTAAAAATGACAGAGTTGGAGTGTCGGGTAAAATAGAGGCTAATCTCGCACAACACAAAATAGATGGCAGAAGTTTTTTTACTATTGTAAGTAGAAATGATTTTGATAAGATAATAAGTGAACAAAAAATTCAAAATAGTGGTCTTATAGATACTTCTACAATTGTTGAGGTAGGGCAGCTTATAGATGCTCAGGCAATTATTTTGGGGAATGTGGGTCGTATTTCGTCACAAGATTCTCGTTTTTATGAAACACGAACTAGATGCATAGACGAAAAATGTAAAACCAGAGAAGAGTATAGAGTTAGGTGCATTAAGCGTGTAGTTGGTTTATCAGCAGAATTAAGGATAGTTGATGTGGCAAAGGGAGATATTATCTATGCAGATAAATTTTTCGAGTCATCACAACACAAGCATTGTTCAGATGATTCAAATGCATTGCCAAGTAAATATATGGCTGCACAAAATTTAGCTACTAAAATTGCTGATGGATTTACATATAAACTGACACCGCATTATCGTAGTTTTAGTGTGACACTGCTTGAGGATGCTGATCTTGACTATACAGAAGACCAAGAGAAACTTTTAGAACTCTCTTTAACATACATTGAACAAGGGAGATATGATAAAGCAGAGCAATTTCTTATAGAACTTATAGATTCTACAGATAAACAGAGTTATGTTCCTTTTTACAATCTTGGTGTAATTAAAGAGGCACAAGGAAAATACAGTGAAGCAAAACGATACTATAAAAGGGCTGATGATTTGATGATTGAACCAGTCCAAGAGATTAGTTTAGCATCCCTTAGGATAGAGAAGCTTATTCGTAAACATAACAAGACCAAAGAACAACTACAAAGGTAATCAAGCATGAAAATATTTATAATACTTCTTAGTTTAGCACTTCTATTTTTATCTGGCTGTTCAGTTCAAAAACGAGTAGTTTCAGTAGATAAAAAAGAGTTGCCGGCTTGGTTTGTTAGTCAACCAAAAACCACTTCAAATATACTCTATGCAACAGGTGAAGGTAAAAACAGAGAAGAAGCAATAAAAGATGCGTTAAGTTTGATGAGCTCAACTCTTAGTGTGTATATTGCATCTAAATTTGATTCTAAAAAAGTTGAAAATATGGGAATTATTAATAATTACCAACAAACGATTAGAAGTGAGATAGGGAGTAGTGTTAAGAAGATTAGGATTAGTAACTACGAGCTTTTAAAATCACAAGAGTTCTCTTTTAATAGACATATCGTTTTAATCAAGTCAGATAAGAAGATACTTTTTGAGAGTTTGAAAAAAGAGTTAGAGCAGAAATTTATGAGTATAGAAAAACGCCAAGAGAATCTTGCTGGGCAGAATATATTAAAACAGTTTAGAGTCTGCAAAGATGCGAAAAACTCTCTTATAAATATTCCAAATACTATTATTGTTATGAGTGTATTAGATAAAAATTTTGATTCTAGTGATTATATTGAAAAGTTGCAAAGTGTCAATAGTGATTATGATAAGTTAGAATCAAATATCACTTTTAGTATAGAAACTAATGAAGAGGCAAAAGATTTAGAACCTGTGATTCGTAGTGGTTTAAGTAAGAAAAGATTACAGATTTTAGCTCAAAAAGAGGATTTAAATACTCATTTAAGAGTTATAATCAATTCAAAAATTGAAAAAGCTAAAGCTTATGGATTTGTTTTGGCTCGGAGTGCGATTTCTATAGTAATCAAGGATTATAAAGGAATTATTATCGGAAGCAATAAGCTAAATATAATTGGTCAATCTACACAAGGATATGCCGATGCCAAAGAACATGTTGCAGAGAAACTTAATGCAATGGTTAAAAAAGATGGGATTGAAAAAGTTATAGGCTTGTCTTTTTAGTTATGTATAAACAGCCTCAAATATATTACCTGACATCTGAAAAACTAAAAGATAGATTCTATTTTGAACAGCTTTGTGCAGATATGCAAAACAGTTACTACTGGAGTGATGACTGGAGCGAAGAGTTTTATATAGAACTTGCAAAAGAGGGATTTATCTCTACAACTTACGATACAAAAGATGGGTTGGTTTTGCTTCCTGAGCTACAAAATGATTATGGCATATTGGATTTTAAAGATCTGCATATCTCAAAAAAAGTGAAAAAACTTATAGATAAAGATAGTTATCTTTTTTCTTTTAATACAAAATTTGATGAGGTTTTAGAAAGATTTGGTAAGCAACATAGAGATAATTGGTTGAAAGGGGAGTATCTTCAAG
>JAGHAW010000204.1 GCA_021161305.1 Sulfurimonas sp. | reverse complement strand
TTACATCTATTTGTAAAGTTCCAAATAGCGATAGAACCATCAAGAACTCTCGCCGGTTTATTTTCTACTACAGAGGATATGAGATTTGTTAGTCTAAACATTATTTACCTTTATATGAGAGAACATATTTTGCAATAGCTTCTCTTTCGTTGTCATTTAATTTTAATTCAGTCATAACAGTTCTTTTATAACCAAATGCCTTATACATTGCTTTTGGGTCAATTATATATGCTTCTATCTCTTCTTTTGTTCTTTTAGAAGCTATTTCACTAAAGGGAGGTCCAAATGCCACAGCGGTCTGATGATGACAACCCCAACAGTAAGTTTCAAAAACTTTTTTTCCATCAAGTACTTCTGCATTAAGTGAAATAAATAGCATTAAAATCAGCAAGTATATTTTTTTCATAATCACCTCTATTTTGGTTTTGTATTTTAGCAAAAAAAACTTCTAATTAAGCCTTTTGAGGTTAATTAAAAGGAGAATTTAAAATATTTTTTAGAACCAGCTTGAATATATTACTTTTTGTAAGTAATTTCTTTCATTAATAACGGTTTTGTAAGTGTTTTATCTTGTAAATTTAGTTCGTCAGAACAACTTGGTTTTGCTAATACAACATACATAGATGCTTTGATAATATCATCTTGTTTGATTTGTTCAACTTCATATTTTAAGATGCGTGTTTCTTTGGCTTTTAGGTTGTTTACAAATCCTCTTTTGTATGCAAAGGCAGGGATAGAGACAAATTTATCATTTTCATCTACAAATTCTACAACAAAAGAGGCTTGTTTATCTTCTAATGGTGAATTTTTGAAGTTTTCCCATATAGCTTCACTGTTTCTTATCAAACTTAATTTGAGATATTTGAGGCGAGATGGGTGAATGATGAGAGGGTGAGGCATCTTGTTTTTTAGAGTTACTTCGATAGTATTATCTGTGGTTTTTATAGATATATCTATAGCCTCTTCTCTCATTTGCATATTGTGGATGCCATCAAATGTATGTACTCTATGTTTTTGGCGACCTTTTTTGTTCATTTTCTCTACACCACCAACAATATAGGGCATGTGGCAATTTATGCACTCTGTTGAGTCTTGATTGTCTTGCATAGCATTAAAAATCATAACATCATGGGAGTTTCTTTTGTGGGAATGGCATCCGAGACAGACTTTTTGTTTGTATAGTGGGTTGTTTGACATCTCGTGTTTATCACTTTCTTCAGTGTTTTTAAGTGAGCCAAACATAGATGGTTTAAATCCTTCTACATTTTTAGTCCTATAATTTATATTTTTTGTGTGTGCCTGTTTCACATAACCGATTTGATGACAGTAGAAACAGCTTATAGCATCTTTTTGTTCGATTGAAGCATTGCTTGGTTGTTTTTCTCCTGTTTCCATCTCTTTTAATTTTTTAGAGGCTGGCATGTGACATATACCACAATCGTAGGAATTGTCACTAATAACATCAGCCACTTTTCTATGCAACTCATCGTTAAAGTAAGTCTTAGAATGGTATGAACTTTGATATTCATAGTAAATATCTTCATGACACTCTTTACAAGATTCGTTTGTTAAATATTTTGCAGACAAAAGTGAGGTTAAAATGTAAGTAAATAGAACAATTTTTTTCATATTAGAACTTTAAAATAGATTTAAATGGCTCTCTCCCAAGATAGGGAGAGAAAACAGAAGGCTTATGCTCCTGGAATTGTTTGTCTATGTTCGATAGAGTAAGTAAATGTAGGAGTTTTAAGTCCTTTGATATACTTAACAAATTTACCAGTTTTTGATTCATAAATACCGATACGACCTGCATTCCACTCAGAAATCATTGTCCATTGACCGTGATTTGCTGGTTCAGCATGAAGGATTCTTGGAAGAACTTTACTAGTAGGAACTTTCCAAGAAGCTATAACTTTATGAGTTTTAGCATCAATCAATTTACCTTTAGTTTTACCAACTTGAATAATTCTATCAGTTTCTAAAGTTTGTTTGTTGATTAAATACATGTTGTTCCAGTTTTTAGCACCACCAAGTACACAATCAGACCAAATCCAAGGAGTATGCTCAGATGTACCAACAAATAGTCCACCACCAGCAGTATGAACATGTTTTACAGTGTTCCAGTTTCTATCCCAGATAACAACATCACCAACATTCATACTTTGAGTAGCAAAAAGTTGACCTTTTTCTTCATTATACCAAGAAGAACCTTGACCTGGGTGTGGCTTAGAACCTGGACCAGTATAAACTTTAGCAACTAAAGATTTAGTTTTAAAATCTATTATACCCATCAAATCACTTGCTTGAGAAGCTTGCATTAAGTATCTACCAATCTCTGTACCTTCATTTTCAAAACCATCATGTAAGATTTTACCAACATTTGGAATATCACCAACGATTGGAAAATTTGGTTTAGAATAATCTATAATATATACATGACCTGCATCTTTAAGTGCAAGTGCAAAGTATGGTCCATAAGGAGTATCATAAATACCAGCTACACGAGATGAACCGATATTACCATCCATGTCAATTACAGAAGAAGTTGGATAAACTTTTAATGGCTCTAGTGTCATAGCATCAAATAATACTGCTCCACCTGGCTCATAGTTTCCAGCTAACACATATTTACCATCAGGAGATACCGCTAGACCTCTTGAAGAGTTACCGATTCTACATTCAGCAATTTTCTTTTGACCTTTAGAAGCAAGGTCATACATAGTTACAAGACCATCTCTTGAGATAGAGTATGCATATCTCGGCTGTCTTTTATTTGTAACTGTTACATGCACAGCAAAACCTGCAGGATGAGTTGAAAGTTTTTTACCACTTGTTCCATCTATAAAAGTTACTTTTGAAGCATCTCTTTGAGTTACGAAACAAATGTCAGTAACTTTTTTCACATCTACTGCATCTGGGTATTTTTTAAGAAGTTTCATGCGGTCATTATGTTTAACCCATTTCTTCTTAACATTATCAAGTGTAAGCACCATTTTTTGCTTACCAGTAAAGTTTTTAAGATACTTAACCATTGCATCAGCATCAGCTTTATTAAAGCTATGACCGATAGATACACCCTTTTTGAATGCAGGCATAGCAGTACCAGGCTGACCATTTAAAATTGTAGAAGCTAAGTTCATGCTGTTCTTAGTTCTTAATTTGTTTGGTCTTAAATCTGCCCCAACACCACCTTGGTGAGCAGGTCCGTGACACCCTTGACAATCTTTTTCAAAAACTGCCGGTGCATCAAATGCCATAGCACTTGCAGCCGTTATAGTAGTTGCTGTTATAGCACTTAATACCAATTTACCTAATCTCATTTTATTTCTCCTTCTAAATTAAGACAAAGCAGATCCCAAACGGAATCCACCAACCATTTTTCGTTTTCTAAATACACTGTACGCTAAAC
>JAGHAW010000019.1 GCA_021161305.1 Sulfurimonas sp. | reverse complement strand
TAATAAAAATGTTAAATAAAATTAAAGCAAAAGATATAGAAACAATAGCAAAAAAAGCAGGTAACGCTATTATGAAAATTTATCAAAAAGATTTCCGAATAGATTACAAAGATGATAAGTCGCCGTTAACAGAAGCAGATGTAAAATCAAATGAGATTATTTGTGAAGCATTAGAGAAACTTTACCCAAATATCCCTCTACTTTCAGAAGAGAACAAAGAAATAGCTTATGAAGATAGAAAAGATTGGGAATACTACTGGTGCATAGATCCCATCGATGGAACTAAAGAGTTTATAAAAAAGAATGACGAGTTTACTGTAAATATAGCACTTATTCATAATGATACTCCAGTGCTTGGAGTTGTTTATGCTCCTGCTATTGATAAAATGTATATTGCTAAAAAGGGAGAAGGTGCTTTTTTGAATGGTGAAAGATTACCTTTAGAGCAAGAAGATAAAGAGTTTACAGTAGTAGCAAGTAAATCACACCTATCAGAAGAGACACAAACTTTTATAGATGATTTAAAAGCAAAGTATCCAAGCCTTGAGTCAAACTCTAAAGGTAGCTCTCTAAAGCTCTGTATGGTAGCCGAAGGTCAAGCAGACATTTACCCTAGAATCGCGCCAACTATGGAGTGGGATACTGCTGCCGCTCATGCTATTGTTCTTGAAACGGGAAAAAATGTTTATCAGTATGATGAAAACATCTCAGCCTTAGATTATTTAAAAAATAACGATAAGTTAAATCCTATGCTTTATAATAAAGAAAATTTATTAAATCCATATTTTGTGGTTGTGTAACTTGAGCACAAATATAGTTTGGCACGATAGTCAAATTACAAAAAAAGACAGAACAAAATTAACGGCTCAAAAACCATGTATATTATGGTTTACGGGTCTTAGTGGTAGTGGTAAGTCAACTATAGCAAATGCATTAGAAGAAGTGCTTCACAATAACAAAAATTTTACATATCTTTTAGATGGAGATAATGTTCGTCATGGCTTAAATAGCAACTTAGGTTTTAATGATGCTTCAAGAGTTGAAAATATAAGAAGAGTTGGTGAAGTAGCTAAACTCTTTGTCGAAAGTGGTCAAATAGTTTTAACTGCGTTTATATCACCATTTAGAGAAGATAGAGAACTTGTAAAAAACTTAGTAGAAAAAGATGAGTTTATAGAAGTGTTCATAGATACTCCTCTTGAAGTTTGTGAAATACGTGATCCAAAAGGCTTGTATAAAAAAGCAAGAGCTGGAGAGATAAAAGATTTTACGGGGATAGACTCTCCGTATGAGCAACCTGATAAAGCAGACATTCACATTATGAACGATGAAATTACAATTGAAAAAGCTTGCGAACAGATTATAGATTTTTTAATAGATAATAACTACATAACATGGAGAGATAACTAAATGAAAATAAGTAAAGAACGATTAACACACTTAAAGCAGTTAGAGGCAGAGTCTATTCACATTTTACGTGAAGTGGCAGCAGAGTTTTCTAACCCTGTAATGATGTACTCAGTAGGTAAAGACTCTTCTGTTATGTTACATCTAGCGATGAAAGCATTTGCCCCAAGTAAACTGCCTTTTCCTATGTTACATGTAGATACAAAATGGAAATTTAAAGAGATGATAGAGTTCCGTGACCAAAGAGCGAAAGACCTAGGATTTGATCTTGTTGTTCACTCAAACCAAGAGGGAATAGATATGGATATATCTCCATTCTCTCATGGAAGTAAAGTTCATACCGACATTATGAAAACCCAAGGTTTAAAACAAGCATTAAACGCAGGTGGATATGATGCTGTTATAGGTGGAGCAAGACGTGATGAAGAGAAGTCTCGTGCTAAAGAGCGTATATTTTCATTTCGTGATCAACACCATCGTTGGGATCCAAAAAATCAAAGACCAGAGCTTTGGAATGTTTACAATACCGCAATTGCTAAAGGTGAAAGTGTAAGAGTCTTTCCTATAAGTAACTGGACTGAGCTAGACATCTGGCAGTATATTTATTTAGAAAGTATAAAAATACCGTCACTCTACTTCGCAAAAGAACAAGAAGTAGTAGAATACCAAGGTACTAAAATAAGAGTAGACGATGAAAGAGTTCCGGAAGAACTACGAAAAACTGCTAAAAAAGAGATGGTGCGTTTTAGAACACTTGGGTGTTACCCACTTACAGGTGCTATAAACTCTACTGCTACAACACTTCCTGAAATCATCAAAGAGATGTTACTTTCAACTAGTAGTGAAAGAGAAGGTCGTCTTATAGACAAAGACCAAGAGGGTGCTATGGAACTTAAAAAAATCGAGGGTTATTTCTAATGGATATTATAAACTATTTACAAGAACACGAAAACAAAGATATGCTTCGCTTTTTAACATGTGGTAGTGTTGATGATGGTAAGAGTACACTTATAGGTCGTATGCTTTACGATGCAAAAATGATTTTTGACGATCAACTATCAGCAGCTGAAAGTGAAAGTAAAAAGTATGGTACTACGGGTGAGAAGATAGACATGGCTCTTCTTGTTGATGGTCTTCAAAGTGAAAGAGAACAAGGTATAACTATAGATGTTGCTTATAGATTTTTCGCTACTGAAAATAGAAAGTTCATCATAGCGGACACTCCAGGTCATGAACAGTACACTCGAAATATGGTTACAGGTGCTTCAACTGCTGATGTAGCTATCATCCTTATAGATGCTCGTAAAAGTATACTAACTCAAACACGAAGACATAGTTTCATAGTTTCACTTCTTGGTATAGAACATGTTGTTGTTGCTATAAACAAGATGGATTTAGTAGACTTTAGCGAAGATAAATATAATGAAATAAAAGCAGCATATGCTGAACTTGCTAAAGAACTAGAGATTAAAAATACTTACTATATTCCACTTAGTGCACTTGATGGTGATAATGTAGTAGATAAAAGTAAAAAAACATCATGGTTTGATGGTAAACCTCTTTTAGGATTACTTGATAGTATGGATATCTCTAAAGAAGTTAAATCTGAAAACTTTAGATTTCCTGTTCAGTATGTAAATCGTCCAAACTTAGACTTTAGAGGTTTCTGTGGGACTATAGCTGCGGGTAGTGTAAAAGTAGGTGACGATATAACAGTACTTCCATCTGGAAAATGTACTAAAGTGAAAAGTATCATAAATGGTGGAGACATAACTGAAGTAAACAGAAGTGTAACCACAGAAGAAGCTTATGCTCCTATGGCTATAACCATAACGACTGAAGATGAAGTAGATATATCTCGTGGTGATATGATAGTACATACAAGTAACTTACCAAGAGTCTCTAACTCTCTTAAAGTAATGCTTGTTTGGATGGATAAAAAACCTATGGATATAAACCGTGCTTATGACATAAAAAGAGCAACTTCAGTAGTCTCTGGAAGCTTTGAGCACATAAACTATAAAATAGATGTAAATACTTATGAAAGAATACAAGTAGATACATTAGAGCTAAACGATATAGCATCTTGTAAAATGCTTCTCACTCGTCCAATAACCGCAGACTCTTACAAAGAGAATAAAGAGACAGGTAGTTTCATAGTTGTAGATCGCATAACAAACAATACTGTAGGTGCTGGAATGATAGTGGGCGTTACTAAGCGCGATGAAGATGCAACAGTAGCTACAAACAAAAACTATACAGATGCAGAAAAAGCACTCAATGAGTACATAAGAAATAGCTTTCCAGAATGGAACTGTAAAGAAGTTTAATGTACAGAGATACGAATAAACGTTCAATTCTAAAAGGTATAAGTTGGCGCTTAGTAGCTACGACTACAACAATTGCAATAGTATACTTCTTCTTTGATCGTCTTGATCTTGCTATTGCAACTGGAATGATAGAGACGGTTCTTAAGGTTGGACTTTATTGGTTTCATGAAAGAGCATGGTTTAAAGTTAGATGGGGAAGAAAAAAAATAGAACCTTTTAATCTTTGGTTTACCGGACTTCCTCTCTCAGGAAAAACAACAATAGCAGATAAAGTTTATGCAGAATTAGAAAAGCTAGATATTCCACTAGAGAGAATAGACTCGAAAGATATAAGAGACCTGATTCCAGATATCGGTTATACAAGAGAAGATAGAAATCGTCATATGCACCGTATAGGAAATCTTATAAGAACTCTACAAAGAAACTCTATATCTACTGTAGCAT
>JAGHAW010000079.1 GCA_021161305.1 Sulfurimonas sp. | reverse complement strand
GTCTATTATAACTTTTATATCTTTAAGAGAATTTATCAGATAGATGGGCATTGATATTATAATAAGTTTATCTATGCTCATTAATGCTCTTATTAGCATAATATGAAATTTTTGAGTTGAATTACACTCAGAAGGTCTTTTTTGAGCAAGATTTGAATACTCAATTTTTTCAAGATATTTTATAGCTAATTTTTGTGCTGTTTTTATAGACATAAGTTCTCGTATCTCTTTGATAATGGATATGTTTTCAGCTACATTTAGATTTGAGATTAGTGGGGTTTCTTTAGAGATTAGTGAGTAATCCGTCTGTTTTTGTATAAAGTTTTTTATATCCTGATGGTTTTGAAATAACCTTATAGTGATTGAATTAGTAATGATAACACCTCGATAAAAAAGATAGCTATAAAAAGCTTAACCATTCCATTTAGAACAGAGATAGGAATCGCAGTATAGCTTTTTGCAGTTTTTAATCCACTATATAATGGGATAAGCATAGTTACAAAACCAAAGGCGATGCTTTTAAAAAGCAGAATAAGAACATCTTGTACTTCAATCGCATTAATTAACAAATACTTATAAGTATGAAAATCCATATTCATATAAAATAGAGTAAAGAGGTATCCACTACTAAGCATAATCAATGCAAAAACAATTGAGAGAGAAGTTACACTGATAATACCACTGATTATTCTTGGTAAAAAGAGGTAGTCAATCATATCTATCTTATACTCTTTCAGGGTGTTTAGTTCGTTGTTTACCTTCATAACTGCTATTTCAGTGTTGATGGCAGCTCCTGAACGAAGAGAAATTAAAAGAGCTGTAAAAAATGGAGAAAACTCATCTATAACAAAAGCAATAATGATAGAACCTATTTCATCTTGGAGTTTGTATTCAGTTGCAAGAGAGATTACCACACCAATAACAATAGAGCCAAAAAATATGGCCATCATGATAAAAAGAGGGATAATCTGAATTGTTGTAAAGTAAATTTGCTTAGTCAGCACCATTCTCATAGCAGGATTGTAACTACTTGGACGGAGCATGTGAAATAGGCAAATACAGGTAAATTTTAGTGCTTCATAAAATGAAAAGATTGACCGTATAGTTTTACCACCAATATCTTCTATAAATTTTATAAGCACTTAGTTTATTTCCTAGAACTTGGCATGTGGGATAGGAAAATGCTCAACAACAAAGTCTAAATCTTTGTCTCCCCTACCACTTAGGTTTACTAAAATTGTCTCATCTTTTGACATTGTTTTTGCTAATTTCATAGCAAAGGCAACAGCATGAGCCGATTCTAATGCAGGGATGATTCCTTCAAGTTGTGAGAGTTTATAAAAAGCGTCTACAGCCTCTTCATCATCACAAAGACCAATTTTTGTTCGTCCTTTATCTTTTAAAAATGCGTGTTCAGGTCCAACTGATGGGTAATCGATTCCAGAACCTATAGAGTAAACAGGAGCAGGTTCTCCATTTTCATCTTTAAGCATGATAGAGTTAAAGCCGTGCATAATTCCCTCTTCTCCATAAGTAAGACTTGCTGCATGTTGCCCAAGTTTTGTACCAATGCCAAGAGGTTCAACTCCATAAAGTTCAACTTCTTTATCTTCAATAAAACCAGAGAAGATACCCATAGCATTGCTTCCACCACCAATACATGCGATAATAGTGTTTGGAATTCCTCCAGCTAACTCATCAAACTGTTCTCTTGCTTCAAATCCTACTATTGATTGAAAATTTCTAATCATTACAGGAAATGGATGAGGTCCAACAACCGAACCGATACAGTAGAGTGAAGTGTCAGACTCTTCTACATACTTTTCAAAAGCACTATCAACTGCTTCTTTTAAAGTTTTGAGTCCATGAGTCGCAGGAATTACATTTGCTCCAAGTATTTTCATTCTAACAACATTGGGATGCTCTTTTTCTATATCTACTTCTCCCATATGAATCTCACACTCAAGTTTAAAATAGGCTGCTGCTGTTGCAAGAGCTACACCATGTTGTCCAGCTCCGGTTTCTGCTATAACTTTTGTTTTTCCAAGATATTTGGCAAGCATAACTTCTGCCATACAGTGGTTTAGTTTGTGTGCACCGGTGTGGTTTAAATCTTCTCTTTTGAGGTAGATTTTTGCACCACCACAAAACTCTGTTAAGTTTTTAGCAAAAGAGATAGGAGTAGGTCTGCCTTGATAGTGCTTTCTAACATACTTTAACTCTTTTATAAATTCTGGAGAATCTTTTAGTTTGTTATATGCCTCTGCTATCTCTGCAAAAGGCTTTTCAAGAACAGGAGGGATAAAAGCCCCTCCATATTTGCCAAAATAACCATTTTCATCTGGATTTGATTCTAAATAAGATTGACTCATTGTAACTCGCTTTATATTTAATATAAGGGCATTATAAATCAGGTAATATTTATATTAGGTTAAACTGCTTTTTATCTGATTAAAAGTCAAAATCTTTTCTACTAATTTGGTTTAATTATTTTCTTAATATCTTTTGGAAGATGAGCAAAAGGGATGTTTTGCATACCAAGCTTAACACCATTTTCATCTGTTACCATAACATCAAGTGACATGGCTGTTGGATAGTAACGAATAGCTTTATATGATATTTTTTCAATTATAAAATTTATCTTTTTATCTGAGAGTTCTACACTTTTTTTCTTTTTTGCCATCAATTAATCCTTTAAGTAGATACCTGTATCTTTTACTTCAATTTTACCTGCATCCTGCAAAGTTGTCAGTGAGCGTTTAAACTCTTTTTTACTCAAACCAAAGACATCTTTTATAAGTTGGGCATCACTTTTGTAGTTATATGGCATGATGCCTCTGTTTTCTTTTAAAAGAGAGAGAACTTTATCGCTGGAGTTGCCACTTTTTTTACTTCCTGGTTTTCTAAGAGTAAGGTCGATATTCCCATCTTTTCTTATAGTTTTTACATAGGCAGTTTTTTCATCACCCAGATTTATAGTTTCAAAAATTTCATTGTGATAAATCAGACCTTCATACTTGTCATTTACAATACATTTAAATCCAAGTGGAGTTTTAGAGATAATAAGAATCTTAGCCTCTTTGTTTATGGTTAAACCTTTGACTTTTCTATCAAAAAAATCACCAAGCTTTTCAGTGCCGACAAGACGATGAGTTCTCTCATCATATACAACTCTTAAAAATCTCTTCTCACCAACTTCAAAAGGTGTTTTTTGGAACATATTTGGAACAAGCAAATCTTTTGAGAGTCCCCAATCCATAAATGCTCCAAAAGGTGCAACATCCACAACTTCAAAAAGAGCAAACTCATCAAGCATAGCATGTGGTTTTAGGGTTGTAGCGACGAGTCTATCTTCAGAATCAGTATATAAAAATACTTCAACCAAACTATCTTCAATCATATCTTGTGTTACATATGAACCGGGAAGAAGAACATCTTGCCCATCTTCTGCCATAAGATAAATTCCTGGGGTTGTATCTCTATCGACTCTTAGCGTATTTATAAAACCTAGTTCTAAGTGAGGACTTAACTGCATAATATTTCCTTGGTAATTCCGTTTCTGGCACTAAATGCCGACACCACCGTCGCTAAAGCGTAAGAATGGTGTGTATTTGATATTATATCTTCTTTGGCATGTGAGAAGAGTTAATGGTTGATGAGATTTGATTTAAAGTGTGCAACTGGTTAGTTTGGAGATGCCCTAAATAAAAAGGAGTATCATTTTCCGGCTGCAAGAATGGTCTGCTCATATTGATATGAGATACGCACAAGGTGCCAACATACTCTTTTAAGCCATCTTATCCCTTCAAGATAGTCAGTACCGACAAAAACATCTATCTCTCCTCGTGCAATCTGCTCTACAACCATTTTACGATATGGTTTTAGCTTTTTGTAAAGTAGTGACTTAGTTTTATAGGCTCGTTTATGCATTTTATGCCATTGCTTTGTCTCCATAGCTTCTATTATTGATTTTATTCCTAAAATCATAATATTCTTTTCTTTAGAGAAGTGTTTAGTGTCTCTAAGCGTAATGGCTCTATCCTCTTCTTCTTCACATCGTTCATGCAGTCTCTGCATATGGTCAAGTGTATGAATCATTGCAATTAATCTCTCCCACTGTGCTCCAGATTCACTGCTGAGTGAAATTTTATCAATGTAAGCATGTGTTTTATCTAGTGCAGTTTGCAGATGTTCAATATCTACTCTTGGGCTTTGTGTATCACCTAAAATAGCGTTAATATGACCAAGCAGAGCAATTATTTCACCATAAATACTGTTTTGTATGGCAGTTAGTGCCATAGTCGGTTGTTCGAGTAGTGCAGTGTCTAATACACTGGCATAAGGTAGAGTTTTTTCCGGAATAAGTTTGGTCATAAAAAGAGCAAAATGGTGGGTAAAGGGCAAGATAATTATAAGCCCAAGAATATTAAATGTACTATGAAAAGCAACGAGTACAATTTCTGGATTATTAGAGAGTGCAGTTGGGAAAAAACTTTCAACAAGTAGTATAAAGGGAGTTATTAAAAATATTGCAACTACTGCAGTCATAATATTGTAAATGACATGTGAAAAGCCGGTACGACGAGCTTCTATTGATTGTCCAATAGTAGCAAGTACAGCCGTTACTGTGGTACCTACATCCATACCTACAACTAGAGCAGCAGCTTGTTCAAAATTTATTGTTCCAGCAAAAAGAGCACTCAGTGCTACGGCAACACCTGCACTTGATGATTGGGTTAAAATTGTAAATATTATTCCAATGGAGAGTAGTTTTAGTCGTCCTGTAGGTGTATCTGAGGGGAAATATTCTGGAGTTATAAAGTCTGCAAAACCACTCATTCCCTGCTGCATCATTGCGATACCAACAAAAATCAGTGCAAAACCTGCAAGTGTATACCCAAAAGTTGCCAAACGGTTTTTTGCAAAGAGACGAAGAAGTACTCCAAGAAGGACAAATAACATCATCATATTGCCAAGTTGGAGTTTAAATCCAAGTAGCACAACAATCCATCCGGTAACAGTAGTCCCAATATTTGCACCAAAGATAATACCGAGCGATTCACTAAAACCAATCAGTCCAGCCCCAACAAAACCGACAGTGGCAACAGTTGTTGCACTAGAAGATTGTAAAATTGCAGTTGTAATAGAACCAGTCAACGCTCCACTAAGTGGGGAGTTGGTAAAGCGTATTAAGGCACAACGCATAGCATCACCGGCTAGAGTACGCAGACCTTCTGTTAAAATAATTATGCCAAGTAAGAAGAGTCCTAATCCCCCTATAGCTTGAAAGATAGAATTAGAATTTTCAAATAAAAAGTTTATCATCATGATATCAAGTATAGCACTGGTGTACTTTTAAAACTCTTTATCTCGGATAGTGTATTTGTCATTTTAATTGTTAAATAAGTTATATTGAACTATGATAAGGTATACAAAGTAAAGGATGTATGATGATTGCAAAGAAAAAAGTTAGAAAAATTGTAAAAAAAGAGTTAAAGGCTATACTTAAAAAAGAGTTGAGACAGCAGATTAAAAAAGATATTAAGAGTTTTAAGAAAAAAGATAGACTAGAGAAAAGTTCTAAGAAAAAGAAATAGAGTTAAGGGTACTTCTAAATAAATTCTTTTTCTACTTCGCTGATGAGTTTGTGCATTTTATATAGTGAGTCTGGATTTAGTGAGATGGAGTTTATTTTATTTTCTACTAAAAACTTAGTGATTTCTGGATAATCAGATGGTGCTTGTCCGCAGATGCCTATGTATTTGTTGGCTTTTTTACATGCTAGTATCGCCATTTTTAACATTCGTTTGACTGCTTTGTTTCTCTCGTCAAATATATGAGCTATTTTTGCACTTTCTCTGTCAACTCCAAGAACGAGTTGGGTTAAATCATTTGAACCTATGGAGTAGCCGTCAAATATTTTCAAAAACTCATCTGCTAAAATCACATTTGCCGGTATTTCACACATTGCATATATTTCAAGAGTGTTTTCGCCTTGTGTCAGTTCTTGAGTTTTCATAATCTCTATAACTTTTTTTGCTTCTTGTGTTGTTCTGACAAAAGGGAGCATAATTTTTATATTTGTTAGTCCCATATCATCTCTTACTCTTTTTAGTGCTTGACACTCCCATTCAAAAGCTTCACGGTAGCTTTCATCGTAGTATCTGCTTGCCCCTCTAAAACCTATCATAGGATTCTCCTCTACTGCCTCATATTCAAGTCCACCAAGCATATTTCGGTATTCATTACTTTTAAAATCACTTGTTCTTATGATAACCGGCTTAGGGTAAAAAGCAGCTGCTATCATGCCAACTCCTTCACTTAGTTTTTCTAGGAAAAACTTTTTTGCATCAGTGTGTGGTGCCATAAAAGAGTTGATTTTATCGCTATCTTTAACTCTTTTACCTTTGGCTATATCTACTAATGCCATGGGATGAGCATTTATAGAGTGGTTGATGATAAATTCCATTCTAGCAAGTCCAACACCATCATTTGGCATCTTGGCAAAGTTAAAAGCTTCTGAGGGATTTCCAACATTCATAAAAAGTTTTGTTTTGGTTGGTTTTAATTCATCCAGATTTATACTCTCTTTTGAAAAGGCTATAATTCCATCATATATATAACCCTCGTTACCCTGTGCACAACTAACCGTAATATTAGTACCATTTTTAAGAACTTCTGTTGCATTAGTACATCCAATAACAGCACTCACGCCAATCTCACGGGCAACAATGGCAGCATGGCATGTACGACTACCTCGATTTGTAACAACAGCAGATGCTTTTTTCATGATAGGTTCCCAGTCTGGGTTTGTTGTGTCTGCTACTAGAATGTCGCCCTCATTAAAGTTGGAAAATTCAGATGTGCTATTTATGATATTGACTTTTCCACTCCCAATTTTTTCGCCAACTGCTCTGCCGGATGTTAGAACTTTTGCATCTTTTGGAACTTTTATAGAGTATTTTTCCATAGTTGAGCTCTCTTTTAGTCTGCTCTGTACAGTTTCAGGGCGTGCTTGGACTATGTAGAGTTTAGCGTCTTGTGCATCTTTTGCCCACTCTATATCCATTGGGCGTTTATAATGTTCTTCGATTATTAGGGCTTGTTTTGCTAGTTTTATTATATCTTCATCATCAATAGAGAAACTATTTTGTTCTGTTGGAGTAGTTTTTATATTTAGAGTGTTTTTGTCACTGTCACTATAAATCATTTTCTCTTTTTTACTGCCTAAAGAGTGCTTTAAGATAGTGTTGATACCTTCTTTTAGTGTAGGTTTAAAGACAAAAAATTCATCTGCATTTACTTTGCCACCAACAATATTTTCCCCCAAACCCCAGATAGAATTAATCAAGATTAAATTCTCTGAACCACTCTCAGTGTCAATAGTGAACATAACACCACTAGAAGATTTATCACTTCGAACCATCTTTTGCACTCCAACAGATAGAGCAACTTCAAAGTGATCAAATCCACGACTGTCACGGTAACTGATTGCACGGTCGTTAAAGAGTGAAGCAAAACATTCTTTGACACTTTGAAGTAAAGTTTTAAGAGTGTTGATGTTTAAAAAAGTCTCTTGCTGACCAGCAAAAGAGGCTTCTGGCAAGTCCTCTGCTGTTCCGGAAGAACGAACAGCTACATCAGCAAACTTAACACCATACTCTTTTGAAAGAAGAGAGTAGGCTTCTGTTATCTCTTTTTCCAGTACTTTTGGAAGATGTGAAGCTAAAATAAGTTCACGAACCTCTTTACCCTTCTGTTGAAGTATATTTGTGTTGGATATATCAAGATTTTTAAGGATCTCTTTTATAGTTTCTTTTATGCCATTTTCTTCTAAAAGCAACCAATAAGCATCACTTGTAATAGCAAAACCGTTTGGTATATTTATGCCTTTGGAACTTAGGTTTTTATACATTTCACCTAAACTTGCATTTTTACCGCCAACCTTAGAGATATCTTTTATGGTTAGTTCATTGAAAAAGGATATGTAGCACATAAGATAAACTCCTAAATAAAGTTATTTATATATGCTACCATAAGTTTACTATAGTGCTTCACACTCTTTAGGATTTTTACACTTGATATATTTTATAAAAATAATTCCTGCTAAAATTGCTCCTAAGACTGGAGCGACTATATAAAGCCAAAGATGTTCTAAATTTCCACTAACCAATGCTGGAGCGATACTTCTGGCAGGATTCATACTCGCACCACAGATAGGTCCAGCGAACATCGCTTCAAGACCCACAGTAAAGCCTATGGCAAGACCGGCAAAACTTTTTATAGCTTTTCCATGAACAGCACTTCCATATATGACAAGCATAAGCATGAAAGTAAGAATAAACTCAAAGCCAAATGATTGATACCAGCTCCCTCTTGGAAGCGTCGCCCCATAGTATGCTAATTCGTCCGCACTTTTGCCCTCTTCTAAAAAAAGAAGCATCAAAACTAAACAAGCTAGAATAGCACCGCCTGTTTGAGAAAGTATATATTTAGCAATATTTTTTTTGTCAAACTCATTCATAATCGCAAAAGATATTGTTACAGCCGGATTAAAATGAGCTCCACTGATATGACCAAAGGTATAGATAAGTGCAGTTACGACAAAGCCAAAAGTAAGAGCGATGCCGATATGCCCTAAACTTCCAGTTAAACTCTCTATAACAATTGCTCCACACCCTGCAAAAACGAGTATAAAAGTACCGATAAATTCAGCGACTAATTTTTTATCCATTATAGACCCAACTCCATTCGTGTAATGGGAATTAGTTCCATTTTGATTAGTTTAAGGGTTTTAAGAAATGCAGAAAAGTTTTTTCCGTCTGGGTCTTCATATCCTACATGTATAACTTTTGTAGCATGTGGAAAAACTGGGCAGGATTCATTTGCATTATCACAAACAGTGATGACTAAATCAAACTCACTGTCTAAAACTTTATCTATAGTTTTTGAGTGATATTTTTCATCCCAAGAGCCATCATCTTGTAAAACTTTCTTGGCATAAGGATTTACTCTGCCACTAGCCTTGACCCCGGAACTTTGTGCTTCTACTCCGTCAAGATATCTGTTTAAAACTGCCTCTGCAATGATAGAACGACAACTGTTTCCAGTACATAAAATTAAAACTTTTTTTGACATAAACACCCTTCAATCACCAACTTTCATTAAAACTTTTACCATTTTTCATATCGTGCATCAGTTCTACTAAACCAGCATTTTTCATAACAGCTTTTACTTTGATTGGCCAAGTTTTTCTATAATTAAATGAGAGTTTTTTACCACCGATACTATGAATAAACTTTTTGTTAAAGGATAAAGAAAAAAGTATCTCTTTTGAGTTTTTTTCTATCTCCTTTTCTAACCATATTCGGCTCTCTTTAAAAGCAGGGATATTACTTTTTTTATTTATCCATACAGAGCTAAAGTCTCTCATGCACTCTTTGTTGGCTTTTATGAATTTATCTGGATTATGATGAAAATAGTCTAAATTTTTATTTGTTCCCGCTATCTTACTTGGTCTATAATCTTTTTTAAGAGATTTAGCCCTTTTTTTCCATCTAAGTTCATTTTCTTTATAGTTGGCTATATCACTAGGTAAAAATAGTATCTCATTACTCTTTTTATCATTTGGAAGATATAGGGGAGGAAGCTCATGTTCCCCTTTTTTAGCTCCTAAAGAGAGGATGTTTCCTGTGATTTTAGCAACATAACCTCTCCCATAGCCACTCTCAACTCCAGCGATTGCTAGGATAGATGCTGGGGGTATATTGTATTTTAGTCCTAATTCTAGGGCATCTTTTGAGATACTTTTATAAAAATCTGTTACATGAGAGTAT